>CBJMBI010000044.1:0-13947 GCA_966427955.1 uncultured Ktedonobacterales bacterium | reverse complement strand
CGCCCCAAATGGAGCAGTAGTTAAGCTTCCTTCAGATGGCATGTCTGCCAGACTTTTTCCAACAGAGGAATCAGCTTGCATTTTCTCACGCGATTCCGTTCCACCCATCGAAAAAGGATCAAGAGCAAAAAGAGTCACTGGCCTAGTAATGGCAAGCACAGTACTTTCGCCAGTGCATTTGAGGTCCTGAAGAAACGCAGGGATATCGGCATAGCGTTCAGATGGATCTTTGGCCATCGCCTTGAATATCGCTTCCCCGATCCGTTTTGGCAGACCAGGAACAAGATCAGAGAGAGGGATAGGAGCTGCCGCATAATGACTTGCCCACATCATAGCAAAACTTTGAGCAGAAAAAGGCACACGTCCTGCAATCAACTCATAGGCAAGGCAGGCAAGCGCATACTGATCACTCTTTTCACTGGCCGAGCCAATAAATTGCTCCGGGGCCATGTAGCATAAGTTATGAAGATCAGATTGATAGTCAAGTAGTGCAACGTCAATAAAACCAGACAGATGAAAGTCCGCAAGCAGAACCTCACCCCGATTATTAAAGAAAATATTTTCTGGCTTGATGTTCTGATGAAGATGTGCGTTTCTGTGCAAATAGGAAAGTGCTTGTCCCACTTGCAAAATGACATTAAGTGCTTCTTGAAGGCTCAAATGTCCTAGAGAGCGATTATCCAGATAATGACGTAACGATCCTCCAGATAGATACTCACTGACCACATATGGATGCCCTTCTTCTACTCCCAGATCAAGAATTGAGACAATATGCTCATGTCTTAATTGTTTGACCCATTCCATCTGATCGAGCAATTGTTCATTTTCCTGATTAAGGGCAAGACATGTAGTATCAAATATTTTAAGTAGTACCTCCTGCGAAATATCGTTGATATGACAAGCACGGTAGGCAGACCTTAAAGGTTTGCTACCAATTTGCTCAATGAGATTGTAGTGGTTAAAACGTTTCTGCATACTTGGATCCTCCCTACACACTACATCGATCTATCATGATCACTCCATATGAAACACTAGAATAGCAAATTCTTGCGCAACGTCATAGAGGGAAAGAGGGACAACAATCTCACCAATGATAATTGTTCACCACTATTGCATCATGATGTCCCATCCTTGCCAACTGGCTATTTCTCCCTTATTAAGAATAACGATAGACAGAACAATTACCAACTAAATTATGGAAATTAAGTACTCGTGACGCTCAAAGAGAATCGACAGGGACGATAGCTGAGGATTGACAGATCATCTCAAGAAGACTAAACTTGAATTAACACCCTCAATTACTCAAATTCTTGTTACGGTCAAGAAACAAAGACAGTCTCTTATAGAGAACCCTTGTCCATTTCGACATCTATTTGCAAAGTCGATAAGAACCATGTCAACTTTCTTGGCACATCGGCCATTTTTCATCCAAACTTGGTATAATAATCAAGAGCCCAGGTCTCAGTTTGGGCGTTCTCAAATGGCCCACAAGGGGACAGTTCAGGTATCGCTTATCCTTGGTGCTCAGGCAACCTAGAAGGGAAGGTCTATCCCTTCCCTGGATCAATTACAGGGAAGTCACCTGGGCCAACATAAAGAATATGCATCAACAGGAAGTATTAGCCGCCAATATCGCTACAGTGCGTAGCAAGATTGCTGAAGCCACACAGCGAGTTGGCCGGCGACCAGAAGACATTACAGTAGTTGCAGTTTCGAAAACGAAACCGCTTGAGCTAGTCAAATTGACTTATGAACTAGGTATAACCCATTTCGGGGAAAACCGAGTACAAGATGCGCTGTCCAAAATCGCTGCATTCCACCCCTCGGATGTACACTGGCATATGATTGGGCATCTGCAAACAAATAAAGTACGAAAAGTTATCGGGCAATTTGACTGCATTCATAGCATTGATAGCTTGCATCTGGCTGAGACGCTAAACCGGCACGTTGCCAGCTTCAACCAGACCGGTAATCAACGCCAACCAGTATTGCTACAGGTCAATATTTCTGGTGAGACGAGCAAAGAGGGCATCGAACCAGAGATGGCACTCTCCTTGGCACGCCAGATCGCAACTCTAGAGCACCTAGAGATCCAGGGGCTGATGACCCTAGCACCACTGGTAGATAATCCAGAAAAGGCACGGCCAGTATTTCGAGCCTTGCGTGAACTACGAGATAGGCTACAAAACGAAGTACCTCAGTGCTCATGGAAACATCTCTCTATGGGCATGACTGATGACTATCAAGTTGCAATTGAAGAAGGAGCCACCATCGTTCGCATCGGGCGAGCAATTTTTGGCGAGCGTATCAAGAAAGGAACCTCCCAATGAACGTTGGCAACCTATTGTTTAGCCGCCGCGTCCGGCAAAACCATGCTCTGGAGCATGCTACTATCACCATTCTCAGTAGGATGGTCCCCGATCTAAGCGTCTCCGCTCGTTCCAGCGCCGACGGTTTTATCATCTTCGGGAATGTGGATTTGGGGGTACTTCGCCGTGCCATGGATGAGGCACTAAGGAGACTCCAGGCAGGAGAAGCAGAACTGGCCATTCATCCAAACTGTGGCACGAACATCGCCGTTGGTATCTCCCTAATAACCCTGGGTACCCTCTTCGGCCTCACATCCGAGCAGCCACGCACACGTATTGCAACCGCAGCCGCTTCATCTATAGCAGGCTTGATGGCAGCTCGTCCAGTGGGACAATACGTTCAACGTCACTTTACCACCCTGCCCGATCTCACTGGCGTCCATGTGACCCAAATTGCACGCCGAAAATTCTTTGGACTCACATTCATTGATGTACGTACTGTTCAGGAGTAGTTACCATCTATGTTACCACCATTACCTGTGCCAGCGGTACCACCACTCTTGCCGGTGCCCATTCTTAGTTGGATTATCTATTATGGTCTCGGATTTCTCATTGTGGCTATGCTCATACGCATGATCGCACTCTGGTTTCATATCGATGAAAGCTTTGCTATCATACGCTTTCTGGCCCGCATTACAGACCCGTTTATCCAACCATGCCGCCGTGTAATGGGTAATAATGTCGGAGTGATTGATCTCGGATTTCTTGTGACGTGGTTCCTGATAGTTACCCTACAGATTCTTCTTTTACAATCAATACCGCCGGGATGGTAAAACATGCTCATTAGCGTGCGCGTCATCCCGCGCAGTAGTAAAAACACATTGGAATGGGAAGAAAATAGCCTCAAGGCACATCTGACAGCTCCACCAGTTGATGGGCTTGCTAATGAGGCATTACAGGAATTACTAGCTAAGCGCCTTGCGCTACCCAAGCGTGCAATCTCTATTGTACGAGGAGCAACCAGTCGGCAAAAAGTCGTCGAGATTGCAGGGTTAACACTGGCTGATGTACAACAGAGGCTTCAATGGAGGAAATGAGATATTGCTAGAAGGGACCTCCGCCAAAAGTGCTCAAGTAGAATAAGATGAACAGGATGATTCCGATGACAGTAATCAACATTACAAAGCTAAACAGCAGATAGCGATGCTCTGCTTCATTTTGGTACGGCTGCTGATACATCCCATTGTTTGGCAGTGGCCGTTGCAACGGCTGTTCAAACTCGGACATCTGCATTTGTTGCTGCCGGCGTGTAGGTTCCTCAAAATCGAACATACTCTCCTGCCGCTGGCGATATGTCTCCTCATAGGGCGGCATCCTGCGAGAAGCCCGATCTGATTGTCGCTCAGGAACTGGAGAGTTAAAAGCGTCAGAAGTCCTACTCGATATTGGAGTACCTGAGTGTAAGACTGGCATAGTGCCAGAGTAACCACGCGTATAGATTGTACTATCGCCACTTGCTTCTCCAAAGCGGTTCAACAGAATTTCATCGATATCGTGCTTCATTTCTACAGCACTCTGATAACGCTTTGTAATATCAAGAGTAAGCGCACGTGTCAGAACGCGATCAATCTCTGGCGAAAGGTTGGGATTTACGCTACGCACACTAGGATAATTAAACGGTGGATAGTCACTCGGATCACGGTTAGTGAGCAGATGATGCATCGTTGCCGCTAGCGCGTAGATATCCGAACGCACATCTGCATTGCCCTGATACTGCTCAGGAGGCGCATAGCCTGGCGTTCCCAGTGCCGATGTCTGCTTACGTCGTGCAATTTTTGTCTCACTTGCACGTGCTATACCAAAATCAACAAGATGCGCTAGATTATCTTTGCTACTGATAATAATATTAGCAGGCTTGATATCTCGATGAACAATTGGAGGTTGCTGTCGCGCTAGATAATCCAGGATCGTGAGCACCTGCGAAGCATAGAGAAGGACATCATGTTCGGGTAAGGGACCTTTGAAACGGTCTAGCCGATCTTCCAGATTCTCACCAGCCACATACTCCTGCACCATATAATAGTGCGTTCCCTCCTGGAAACTGTCCGTGACAGCCGGGATCAAGGGATGATCCAAATGAGCCAGCGTCTCAACCTCGCGCTCAAAATTGCGTACATCGGCTTCATGCTGGATAGGATCAGTATTCTCTGAGACCAACTCCTTAATAACCACATGCTTGTTTGACACACGGGTATCACGTGCCAGCACAGCCGTCCCCATCCCACCAAGCCCCAGTATTTTCTCTACAATATAACGAGCCTGCTGTAATTGCCAGCCTGGAACAAGAGTACTGGTGGTCTTTCTCTCTCTTCTGCTCGTCGTTGAACCAGCCTCTCCAGAAATATCTGGCGAGCTTTGCGTATTTGCAAGCTGTGTCGCAATTGCATCATTATTACTAGCAATAGTTAAAGCATCACCAGAGGAATCCAAGTATGCACCACAATCTGTGCAAAAACTCTCCCCAGCTGGATTATGTGTACCACAATAAGGACATTTCATAACCTATGCCTGTCACTTCTCTTTCCGATAGAAAACACTATCTGGCCTTTACCCACTCACACTACCTGACTGCTTGATGAACTGGCCCAGAATATTTGGATCCATCTGGATATGCCCACTGGAGTCTACATACAGTAATACGATAGCCTTATTAATCGGGTTACCGTCAGAGCCAAGAGCAATCTGCCCACTTACTCCTTGAATAGCATTTGCCCCATTGAGCCCCCTTAATGCCTGCTGTACATCTTGAGGTGTAATAGCTTGCTTCCCTGAACTGAGACTCATGTTACACCCACTTAATAGTGTAACGGTTGCATCATAAGAAAGGATAGCATCATTGTCAGCGCGAGTAAAGCCATAGGGAGATCCCTGATTTAAGCTATTGGGATCAAAATCCTGCGGATATTCGGAGAAAAATTGAGGCTTCTGATTAGTGAGCCCTAACACATCCCACTCATCGGGATAGGCAAAAGTAGTGAAATGCAGATGAGTAAAACCAGAGGCACGCGCACTACTTGAATATCCCTTCAACTCGTAGAGAGCATCACCACCTAAGACCGGTAGATTGTCGGGAAGCTGATTAACAAGCAGTGTACTTACATCATTAGCATAACCAGAAAAGTAAATCAAGTCAGGATTTTTCTTCAAAGCATCTTGCAATTTTGCAGGAAGGGTTGCAGGTTGTCCTACAGTATAGTTCTCCTCAGCGACCACCTGTCCTCCATCTTTCTGAAACTCCTGTTGAAAGTCCTGTGCCAGACTCTGGCTATAGGGCTCCTGCTGATCATAAAAGATCGCAACATTTTTTCGATTTAACACATTTAAAGCATATTTAGCACCTTGAATTGCTTGCTGCATATTAGAAGGCACAACACGGAAAAAGTAGGGCGAAGTATGTGTCAAAAAATCGGAAGAGGCTGTTTGTGAAACTAGAGGAATCTTCGCTGAAGAGAGTGCATTAATAGCTGAAAGGGTATAGGAGCTAAACGGCCAACCCATCACCCCAACAAAAGTTTTATCGTTCTGAGCTAACTGCACAATCTGTCGTGTTATATGCGAAACATAATCTGTCTTACTTCCAGTATTAGCAACCAAGAGACGTACCTGCACGCCTCCATGCAGCTTCGATCCATCATTAAACTCTTTCTGAGCTACATAGGCCCCTTGCAAGTCATCACGGCCAACACCGATATGATCTCCAGAAAGGAATGTAGCCACCACAATTGTCACATAAGGACTTCCAGAATTCACAACACGCAAGTCTTCCTGATAGATTAACGCCTCTGCATCATTGGAAGTTTTAGCAATAGCTTGATTTAAGAGTGAGGTTACCTGACTAACATTACTACTATTCTGTTTGTAGATCTGTGCCGCCTGGGATTTGAACGAGCCATCAGCCAGCGTTGTATCAAAGGCAAAGGAACCATCGCTAATACCAATAGGTTCATTGCCAATTTCTGTCACCCCAATACCAGTAGGAGACGAACCAAGGAAGTGCATAAAAGCCAGATAGCCACCACCACCTAACAATAGCAACAAGACGATCAGACTTATAATAGTCAAGCCCGTCCATCTCCGACGCGGCGGAGGTAGAGGCCCATGCCCCAAAGTTCCTGGCGTGTGCGACAATCGTGAGTAACCAGTAGAGCTATTAGGTAATCCTGAAGGTGCGATTAGATGAGATACAGGCGTCACCCGGGCAGGAGCAATGGTTGGTGCTTTCACAAACGTTGGCTGATTGGCCGCACTTGGCATAGTTTGATCCTGGCTCACGTTCATATTGCCAGAATTCGTAGAAGTACCTAATGTATAACTATCAATATTCCCAGAAACGCCAAACCGATGGCGTAAAATGTTATCAATATCCTGTTTCATAGCAACCGCGCTCTGGTAGCGTTGGTTAACATCGTTATTGAGAGCATGTCTTAACACTTGCTCTATCTCTGGAGAAAGGAGCGGATTGAGCGTACGAACCAGCGGATAATTAAAAGGCGGATGATTGCGCGGATCACGATTGGTAAGTAGATGATGCAATGTAGCAGCCAACGCGTACAAATCAGAGCGTGGATCAGCATTGCCCTGATATTGTTCGGGGGGAGCATATCCAGGCGTTCCAAGTGCAGAAGTTTGCTTCCGTTGCGTATTGCGAGCTGCCTCTGCACGTGCAATGCCAAAGTCAACCAAATGTGCTCGTTTATCCCGTGAACTAATAATAATATTAGCAGGCTTAATATCACGGTGCACAACTGGCGGTGTCTGCTGAGAGAGATAATCGAGAATATCCAGGATTTGAGAGGCACAAATCAGCACCTCACGCTCTTTCAAAGGCTGACGAGCCCGGTCAAGCACCTCCTCAAGATTTTCCCCCTCAACATACTCCTGCACCATAAAATAATGGTTGCCTTCCTGAAAATGATCAGTTACATTTGGAACAAGTGGATGATCAATATGAGCTAATGTTGCTACTTCTCGTTTAAAATTGCGTACATCTTCTTGAGCTTTTGTTGGATCTGCATTATCAGAAATTAATTCTTTAATTACAACTGCTTTACCAGCCAAACGATTGTCGGTCGCCAACAAAGCCGCTCCCATACCACCCTGGCCAAGGACCTGTTTAACGATATAACGGCCACCCTGCAAGCGAGCACCAATTGCAAGAGAGCGCGAAGGGGCCGATGAGCTGGGCGAAACCATGGCATTATTCATACTAGTAGCAGAAGACGAGGATGGGATAGAACTCATAAACTTACCACAACTGCCACAATAACTAGTTCCGTCGCGGTTCATGGTTCCGCAATAAGGGCACTCCATAGTTCTTGCCTGCCTTCCAAATAAGATAGAGTTTCAATTGGGGAGTGTATTTACCTCAACGATTATACTTGCTTTCTAGCTACGAGTCGAGAGTTTGCTACTCGCCTCAGCAACAAAAGACTTGTTTTTCAGGACGTCGAGAACACAAAAGAGGAAAATCCGTGAGAAAAATAGAGACATACAAGATGCTCTTTTAGTTGCCTACTGATCTAAGACCCAGCAGACTTGTTAAAAAGGATGCTCTTGGTTTGTACAAGAGCATCCTCCAGACTAGAAAGTCTTCATTCTAAAAAGGGAAGATTGCCAGGTTCACTAGGCCCATTGAGAGTCCCTTTAGAGATGTTGGCAACGCAGAGAAATGATTCCCGGCGCAAAATGATTTGCTTTCTGCAAATACTCCTGCTCGTTGCCCTCAATCATTAACTTATGCATCACGACCACATCGCCATCAGGTAATGGCTCGGCAGGCTGCAAGCATAATTCCATGACTGCACATCCGCGTTCATAGACCTTGACTAGCCCACCAGAACCAGGAACACGATAGACGCGATTGTCAATAGAGGGACTTGGTATTTCGAGATAGCCAAACTTGATCAACTGTTGATATTGGCTCTCAGTCAACATTTCGCGCAGAAGCACCTTTGCTCGACTCTCAGCAGAAAGATGTCCACTCACCGAATCACGAAAACGACCTACACTCCCCTCTGGGGATTGCGATAGGTAATAAATGGCAAGCAGGAGAAACAATAACCAGATACCGAGAAATAGACTCAACGTTTCCAACATAGCTACCTACTCCTCTCATCCTCCAATGACCCGCGGTATAACGATCATCTGCTCGGCCGCACGATCAAACTTGTTGATACGCTCTACAATGCTTCTAGGCTCAACCTTAAAAGCAGTTGCACCCTCTTGACGTGCCTTTTCAAAGATCCGCTCAGCTTCCTCGATTGCAGCTAGAGCATCCGGATCATTGGCTATCACTCGCTGGTAATCCCATGTAATCCGATCGTCACCACGACGGGACATGAGCCGTAGCATACCCACAGTCAGTCTCCTTCTTCAGTACAGACTTACTATTACCGAGCTTTATTCCTGGCACCTCAACAGCAAGAAACATATTGAGATAACTTGAGCATAGCACGCATTCTCTGGTGAGTCAAGGGCAAGCATATGAAAAGCAGAGTTTTTCGAAAGTTGGATGATAGGAAGTTTCAGGATAAAAGGCACGGCAACGTACATATAAAGGTACTGCCCTCACCTGGAACACTCTCAACCTTTACCGACCCACCATGGAGTTCTATGATCATTTTAACAACCGCTAAGCCCAGACCCTGCCCACCAGCACGTTGCTCATATTTAGGGGGAAGTTGGAAAAAGCGCTCGAAGATACGCTCATGCAACTCAGGAGCAATACCTATACCAGTATCTCGTACTTGCAATTTTATTACCTGCACAGGCTCATCTGAGTCTATCTCTTGGATCGGTGTTTCAACATGAGCTGAAATAATTACCTGACCTGCAGATGGCGTAAAACGCAGCGCATTATTTACTAAGTTACGTACTACCTGCTGCAAACGGACCGCATCAGCATACAAACGAGGAAAGCGCTCTGGGATATCCACCTTAACGGTAATACCATGATCAGCTGCCGTCAATTCCAACTCCTCAACAGCATCTGCCACAACTGGAGACAGATTGATAATCTCGCGGTTCAGCCGCAACTGGCTAGCATCCGCCCGTGAGATCACTAGCAAATCTTCCAAGAGCGCATATAGATGCTCACTACCCATACGTGCACGCCGCACAAACTCATGTTGTTGCGCATTGAGTGCGCCTCCAGCTCCAGAGAGGGCCAATTCCAGGTAGCCATTAACCGTATTGAGAGGGGAACGGAGTTCATGGGCAATTGTTGATAGAATAGCACGCAATTGCTCCTGGTTGGCTTGGGAGTGCAGAGGAAGCTCAATATTGGCAATAGCCATTGCAGCTATATTACAAAGATCACATGTATCACGCAACTCTTGGCCAAGAAATGGTTTAGAATGCTCCAATACGAGCACACCCCAGAGGAGATTGCCTGCAATCAGTGGAACAGCCATTTGAGACAAGGCACTATTACTAGCGTGACCGAAGGACGTCCTCCCCGCTTGATCTAATAGTGGGTGGCGATGCTTAGCCGCCCAAGCTACGATAGATGTTAGATCTCGTATGCTGATACGTCCTGGCACTTGATCTTGCGTCTGCATATCAGATACAGTGACGATTTCACAACCAGCTGAATCTGAGCATGAGGCAACTGGAAAAAGCTCCTGCGTCTGCTCCTGGAATTGATAGAATACAGCACGCTGACAGGGTACCAGACGTCGGACACTAGAGAGAAGCATCTGATAGAGCGCAGAGGCATCAGAACATGTTTTGACACGTCGTGCAAAGTGGATCAGAACGCGGTCGTGTTTAAAAGAGAGCGTCTTAGTGGTCATAGAGCCTCCTCAATTTCTCAAATGCTTCTTCAGTATAGACATTATGTCTATCTACTCTATAAATAATAACGTTTGATGGACAAGAATATTACCAACCTCTCCAAAAAGCTCCAGAGAATGGCCCTTCTCACTTAGAAACCTTTCAGACTTGTCCGCTACTTCTTCTGGGAAGCGTTAATGGACCTTTTGGTGAGAGGACATGGATGTGCCATGCAAAGAGTCCTGGCTACCAGTAGACAATGGAAGAGTAAAAGAAATCCGAGCACCAGCCCCCGGAATATTGTCAACCCAAGCAGTCCCACCGTGGGCCTCAACAATTGCACGTACAATGGCTAGACCAAGGCCGCTGCCACCAGTTGAGGACTGACGTGAACTATCGACCCGATAGAAACGCTCGAAGACACGTGGTAGGGCTTCCGCAGGAATACCCTCACCTGTATCAGTAACGGAGATGATCAGCCGCCCATTGTGCTCGATAGCCTCGCTAATAACATAACCCCCCGAAGGTGTATGACGCAGTGAATTACTGTACAAATTGGAAAAGACGCGAGTAAGCAAATCGGCATCAGCCTGCACAGGTGTTAAATCATAGGGAACAGAATTGATTGGTTCGACATTGCAACGCTCAAATTCGGGGGCCAGAACTGCTAGTACTTCGTCAATAAGCGCAGCCAAACGGATCGATTTCTTTTTGGGCTGAATAGCTTGGGCCTCTAGCTTTGCCATCACATGTAAATCTTGGACCAAACGATGCAAGCGCAATGTCTCACGCACAATCACACGGCCAGTGGCTTCATAATCCTCACGAGTATGGTTTACACCATCTATCAAGGCTTCGCCTAGACCAGCAATAGCTGTAAGAGGAGTAGCTAGGTCATGGGTAATATTCATAATCAGCTCACGACGCCAGATCTCTTGTCGCTGTAACTCCTCGACATCCCGTCTGAGCTGAGCCGCCATTTCGTTAAAATGCCGACTCAGTTCCCCTAACTCGCCTGGAGCTTTAGTTGAAACCTGTACACTATAATTGCCTTCGGTCATCAGACGCGTGGCCGCTGTAAGCCTAGCCAGCGGCTTGGTAATCGGTCTGGAGAAAAGGACAGCGGCCAATACAGCTAACATGGTTATCACAATCGAAGCTATCAGAACTGCTATCCCAACAGTAGAAACAAATGGAGGGATAACGTTCGAACGTGGGGTCACAAGCAATGCCCCTACTACCCGTGTCCCAACAGAAATTGGGCATACAGAAAAAGGCTGAGTAGACCAAAATGGATTGTCACGACCAAATTGTTCATCTGATGAAGGATGCTGGCCAGTCAAAGCACTCCCGACAGCCCTCTGGAATTTTTCAAAATCATCCGGCTGAACAGAGGGATTAACCAATTGCAGAACGGACCTCAAATCTGCAAGGCGGGCATTTCGCACTTGCTCTGCTTGTGCGATTGTCTGTGCCCTGGCAATTGCACGAAGAACCGCCAAGGGTGTTCCCTGAGCCATGGCGGCTGTCCTAGTTGCCATGGCCTTGCGTTTACGTACAATTGCGGTAGCCGTCAAACTAGCAGGAGACAACGAACTGGATAAGGCTGGTGGTTTATTATTCGGGAAAGTAGGATAAACCGGTATCCCATCGGAATTAAGAATGATCATCCAATACTGCTGACTGTCACTTGGAGAGGCCTTGAGCACCATCTGTCCAACAGTGAAGAGAGCAAAATTGGATTGAGGATCAGATACTACATTCTGTGCAAGATATTTATCAACGTAGAGAGCCTTCTCATTAGCCAACTGAGACACACTCTCACGCTGATCCACCCCATAGTAGTAATTAATGACCACCATGGCAGTAAGCGCTAGCAGAGTCGTGGTCAGCAAAGCTAGCAGAGCTGAGCCAATCCCCAAACTCCCTTGAATGCTTTGCCACCACCGCATTTGCATGAATTTATCCTTTTATAATGGAAGCATCGAATATGCCTTTACTTCAAAGCGATAACCAACACGCCATACAGTCTTAATATAGCGCTGTTGAGGGTCAACGTCGATTTTCTTACGCAGTGTACTGATATGGACATCAATGGTATGCCCATCTCCTAGATAGTCATACCCCCAAATCTGATTCATCAGTACTTCTCGTGTGAAAACACGATCTGGAGACTTTGCAAGCAAAGCTAGCAAATCGAACTCGGTAGGAGTCAAAGATACTTCACGTCCCTTAACTTTGACTCGCCGCGCCAGCAAGTCAATAACCAAGCCGGGAAAGTGTAACACAGAGGTGCTTTCCGTGGTTGCCAAAGTTGATGATACGGCATCATGAATTCCAGTATCCCCATGGCCAACACGTCGCAAAACCGCACGGACCCGACTGACCAATTCACGAGGACTAAATGGTTTGACCAAATAGTCATCCGCTCCCATTTCAAGCCCATTGATGCGATCCTCTTCATCACTACGAGCCGTGAGTATCAGAATTGGGGTCATTGACCAAACCCGGATACGACGACAAATCTCAAAGCCATCTATCCCTGGCAACATAATATCCAGGATCAACAAATCAGGATGTTCACGAGCATGCAAGGCCAATCCATCCACACCATCTTTAGCAACTATTACTGTATAGCCAGCATCTTTTAAGTAAAGATTGAGCAGATAGATGATACTCTCCTCATCTTCAATCACAAGGATCTTCTGTGCCATAGGCAGAACTCCTGGAAAATATGCACTACCCTATCACAAATCCGGCTCAAGCATATTGAACAGGGTAAGGAATAGGAACCTAGAGGACTCCCTGATAGGGCTTAGAACATGCTTGCCAACAATAAGTTTATTCCCCTCAACAGACACTATACCCCAGAAGGTTAAAACATTATCTCTATAATAGCACACGATTGGTGAGAAATCTCTATTTACTCATCAATAGACAAGACCAATTTCCCAAAGTTGCGATTCTCAGCCATCGCTACATGTGCCTTGGCAATCTCATGCAAAGGATAGACTTCCGCGATAATGGGTTGGATACGCTTATTTGCTAATAGAGGAACTACATGCTTAGCAAAGCGACGTGTCACAGCCAATTTTTCTTCCAGGGTACGTGAGCGCAACGTACTACCACGGATCTGGATACGCTTGCTCATCAGCAGACTCAAGTTGATATTGGCATGCGCACCACCCAGCGTAGCTAGCAAGATGAGACGTCCCCAGGCAGCTAGGGATTCCAGGTTCTGTTCCATGTATGCTGCACCCACAAAGTCTAATACAACATCTACTCCTTTACCATTGGTATGCTGCTTGACTTGGGCTGCAAAATTCTGGTCAGCAAGAGCGATATCCAAGCCTAGTGCTCTGGCTTGCTCTAGCTTCTGGGATGTACGAGAAGTACCAAAGACGGTCGCACCGGAAGCATGGGCCAATTGAATAGCCGCCGTGCCAACACCACTACCTATGGCATGGATGAGTACATGCTCACCCATTTGCAAGCCACCCTGTGTAAAAAGCGCATCGTGTGCAGTCATGAAAACCTCAGGGACCGCAGCCGCCTGAATAAAATCCAGATTGTCGGGAATTTCTACCAGCAACCCTTCATGAGAGAGAATATATTCGGCCTGCCCACCACCACCAGCAATGCCCATCACACGCTGTCCAGGCTTCCAAGTCTGTACCAATGGTCCAACTGCATCGACTTCACCAGCAAACTCCAGACCAGGAATATTGGCAGGTGAACCAGGGGGAGCAGGATAATATCCCGCACGCTGCACTAGGTCAGCACGATTGAGCCCTGCCGCACGCAC
>CBJMBI010000043.1:0-14175 GCA_966427955.1 uncultured Ktedonobacterales bacterium | reverse complement strand
CTCATCACTGAAATAGAGCTTCAAAGCTTTCTCCTGGCTTCCATTCTTTCACTCTTCCTGCACGAATGTCGGCCTTGGCCCTCTCCTGGATTTCCCACATAGGAGTCCCTTTTACCACAGGACGTGCAAGAAGTTCATCCCATTTACGGTTATCAAGCTCTTCTTGGATAGCTTCAATGAGAGCATGTAACTCTTCTGTGGTCATCTCTTTAAGTGGAATTTGTGCCTGCATGATTCTTTCTACTTTCGCCATGATGTATGAAGCGGATATACACTCCCATTCTATATGGATACATCTATTGTAAGGGAGAGAACGCTATTTGTCAAGAGCACTGAATTTCTTATGATACCGCATGCAATATGGTACGAGCGAGATTGGCTTTAGCAGCAGCATCGCTCATAATCGTATTCGTAACGACCGTCGCAATGCCCAAGGCTTCGATTTGCTTAACAAGATGGGCATCCTGGGTGTCAATGGCCATGACGTCAAGAAAGTCTTGATAGCAGCGTGCGACACCAATGGCTGAAACTTCATGGCCCATTCCTCGCATCAGTTTATCTGCAGGTCCTTTAATGGGCGCTCCCCCAACAATTGGACTGACAGCGACTACGGTACCACTAGCTTGGCGAAGCGTCTCCTGGATACCTGGAACAGCCAAAATAGTGCCAATGCTGACAATCGGGTTGCTAGGAGCAATCAGGATGGTCTTAGCCTGTTTCAAGGCATCGAGTACACCTGGGGCAGGCTTTGCTTTGTCTGCTCCAACAAATATGACATCCTGTACTTCATCGGCGCACCGGCGTTTGACCAAATATTCATCAAAATACAGAAGACCAGCTGGAGTCTGAATATGAGTAGCAACGGGTTGATCGCTCATTGGCAGAATGCGAATATGTTTGTTGTCTTCGTGCAGCCCATAATAGCGACACAAGATCTCAGTGACCTCGCTAAGCGTTTTCCCTTGTCGTAGCAAGTTTGTGCGGTGAATGTGGGTTGCCAGATCCCGATCGCCAAGCAGAAACCAGTCTTCATAACCATAACTGGTCAATTGTTGCATTGTGTTGTACGTATCATTGCTGATGCCCCACCCATTCCGTTTATCAACGATCCCTGCCAAGGTATATATCACAGTATCGATATCAGGCGACACATGCAAACCATAAAAGTTGTGGTCGTCACCTGTATTGGCAATAACAGTGATTTGTTCCTGGGAGACAACTTGGACAAGCCCTTCTAAGAAGCGAGCTGCACCAACTCCACCGGCCAGAACTGTAATCATCAAAAAACCTTTCTGGAGACCCATCCTGTTTACGGAATCAGGTTTCTCATTTCACTCAATCAAAACGAATAATTAAACGATCTAGGGGCAGGCGTGGACGCCGTACTGGGTCGGCTGCTGCGTAACCTACCGTGATGAGTGCATGAGGTATAAAACGCTTATCAAGGTCAAGTGCCTCACAAGTTACTTCAGGACAAAAAAGGGGTGCACACATCCAGCCAGTATCCAGACCGAGGTCATAAGCCATCAGGAGCATATTCTGAACGGCGGCTCCCAAGCTCTGAATGGCCATGGTTATCTCATTGGCTTGCCTTTTTTGATCGGGATAGCGATCTAGATCTTCCAGGTAGAGGCAGGGGATGATAATGGCCGGGGCTCGTAGAATGCGCTGATATGACTTTGCTAGGCGGATATTGACTATCTCCTCTGATTGCCCATCCATCTGGAGGTTGACACGCCAAGTTTCACCCATCTGCTCTGCAAGCCGCTGTTTTGGCTCCTGTTGTGTAAGCACAACAAAACGCCATGGTTGTCGACCATGTGGTGATGGGGCCCAGCGTGCAGCTTCTAGCATTTGCTCAAGTAATGCCCGCTCGACAGGACGGTCTTGGTATATGCGCACACTTCTCCTGTTGTACAGAAGAGTAGCTAGATCATCTGCTCGTTTAGATAGCATAACGTTATTGGATCTCTACTTGAATGGCTAGCGAAACATATCCATTGTGCTTTCGCGAAGAAGCATACGGGCATCTCCCTTGCCAGATGGATAGCTATAGCCACGAATAAGGGCAACTGGGATATGCTCGATTTTTCCCATCACCAGTTCGGCGGCGGCTGCCAATTCATCGGCTACAGCGATGAGACTCGCTTGCAGCTTATACCCATAGTAGTCATGCTGCCCACGATAATCGATCATAGGCTCCATCCCTGCTAGACCAATCGCTACATTGATTTGCCCATTGCGCCAGGGGCGGCCCCAGGTATCCGAAATAAGAACAGCGATATTTGGCTCTCCTGACAATGCTTGCAGCCGTGAATGTAATGTCTGTGCTGATTGATCGGGATCTATCGGCAGGAGTGTTAGCTGGCTCTCACCATTGACATTGGATTCATCAACACCAGCATTAGCGCAGATAAAGCCATGATGAGTTTCGCTAATGATGATATCGCGATCCATGCGTACAATGCGTTTGCTCTCACGCAGAACGACCTCAATATGGCGAGGATCTTTCTGGCCTTGTTTGGCAATCGTCTGGGCTAAGGTTGATGGCTGTATATCCCTAAGGTAAACAGTACGCCCCTCAGCCTTGGATACGATTTTCTGAGTAATAACTAGAATATCGCCCTGTTCTAGAATGAGATCCTGATGGGATAAAGCCTCATAGATAACACTACCCAGGTCGACTCCTGGAGAGATTTCACCAATACCCTTTATGGGAATGAGACGTATTTCGTTGCTTGCGTTCTCCAATTCTGGAAACTCCCTGGATGGTTCCATAAAAATCCTTACAACTATTCGAGCATGTGCTTATTATATCGCTTATGAGAAGACTCTGCAAAATTGCACCCTGCCGATAAAGAAGTGATCGTTCACCATTAAGTGAACGATCACCTCAGAGAGAGTGAATCTCCAAACTTTTAACTCCCGAGGGAATATCAAGAGAATTTGAGTGACTTGAGAGTGGGTTGGAAATCCGTGTTATCTGTATTGTCGAAGGTCGCTGTGGGACCTCCATAGACGATGATATAGAGTGCTGTGGTTGGTGAATTGGCTGGATAGGTGCAGGCAAGACCGATGGCTTTTACATTTACCGTAGTTCCTTTTTGGGTGACGTCACCAGTAGCACCAATTTGGTTCCAGGTTTGTCCGCCAAGAGTTGCCTTATCTGCTATAGAGATCTGTTTGTAATTTTTTTCGCTTGAATGAAGACCTGCCAGTTCTGCGGCTGTATTAATCGCTGTTTGTGCTGGAATGGTCCCATTTGGATCTGGTAGAACGCCTATTGTAATAGTGTTGATCCCAAGGCTGTCTCTAAATACGGTGACAGGTACTCCATGTCCTGCAACCTGATAATTGTTTTTCTGATAAGTCCAGTCCTTGGGATAATTAATGGTATAGCCTTGACCTGTATAGCTATTTACTGTAGGTGTTGGAGTTGGAGTTGGAGTTGGGATTGCAGGAGTTCCTCCTGATCCAGACGTACTACAGGCTGCAACAAGTATTGTGAATATAATAGTACAGCAAATGAATATTGGTAAAGAAAGTGGACGACGTGTTGGCAATTTCATGCTAAATTCGGCTCCTAATCAACGGTAATCATTTTGCGAGTCTACATTTGGCATCATTAAGGGATTGGGTAGAAATGCAAGTAGACTTAAATATGCCACTAAAGTATATCATGTTTTATGTCTATTTGAGGACTAGCAAATCTCCTATCAAGACTTTTTGGGGATGGGAAGGGTTAAGACTAGCTAGGTGGCGCATAGATTGCGACGTTTTTAAAGGTCACATTGGCACCTTGACCAACTGCTAGGCCAATTGTCCCACTAGGGTACCATGATGTATAGGTTACTGCACCTTGCAAGTTATTGCCGTTAATGAAAACGTTGTAGGAGTTTCCTGAGATTTGCAAATCAATCGTAACTGTTCCTTGTACAGGGCCTGAGAGCAATGTCCGAACAGGTGTCTGGTTAAGTGGTTCATATGCATTCGTGTTGGGATTGCAATAGTAGATAGTCCACGTGGCAGATTGTTGATCAATTAAAAAGAGATAGGACTTTTGATGATCGCTAGGCTGGCTACGGAAATAAATGCCAAAACTACCCTGCGAGTTCGGATTGACTGTTACCTGGGTCTGGATAATGAAATCGTTAGGCATTTGTGCGCCATGAGGCAATTGCTTTAAAAATGAGCCTGTGACAAAACCACTTATGTTTTGTTTAGTGGTTATTTGTGTGCCATCCGCTGTACATGTAACATTTGCATCCTGTTCTGTGGTCCATTGTCCTCCCTGTTTATCACATGGAGAAGAAGGCAAGGCGGTTCCATAAATCATCTGCCCAACTGATACACTTGAAGGTGGTGTAGGCAAAGAACTTGGTGATACTTGTTGTTGCGGTGTTGGTGTATTGATATTTTTCATCCTTTGCGCCATTGGTGTCTGTGGCAGTTTTATATTTGTGCCTCCCTGCCCACCCGAGATTGGTCTAAAATGCTGGTAGGTAACTAGGCTTCCGATAACGAACAGGATGAGAAAACTCGTGATGAGGACTGTTCGCAATGGTTGATGTGGTGTGCCAAACCGTGTTCGTATGGTGGCTTGCCGGCTGAAACTGTAAGGCTGGAGCTGTTCATCTCTATCTAGATGTTCTACAAATTTTGACTTTTCTAACTTTACAGCCTTTGGATTTGGTTTTATTGGCGGTATTTCATCTGCAACTGTCAGGGCTTCTGGTTCAGAGGTAGATGCCATGTTATGTACTGGGGCCTTCTGGGGCAAATATGGATGATCACTCGTTTCGGCATTATAAAACTCATCACTCGTTTCACCATTCTGAGGATTAGCATTGGTTTCAGCAGTATGAAACTCATCGCTTGTTTCGGTATTAGCATTGGTTTCAGGGCGATGAAACTCATCATTAGTTTCTGGATGATAGAGATTCTCATGATCTGGTTCTGATAATAGGTTTTCAGCATCTTCCTGAATTTGAACATTAGGAAGCTTATCACTATCAGAATTTATGAGCAGGGTTGGTAATGCAGCGATCTGCTCATTCAGCTCGGGAGTAGCTGCCGTATTAGGAGTTTTCTTAACCTGTTCTGGATGTGCTTCTTCCGCATCTGGCAGATCTGATAACGGTTTTTTGGCATCCTCCTTGGTTTGGATAGTATTTATAGATACAATAGGATTGGTATTATCATCAACAATTTTTTGCTTATTTATTGGCGTATGTTGTAGATAAAGTTTCCCTTGTGAAGCTGCCTGGCGCAGTGCTCGTGCTAGTTCACCCGCACTAGAGAAGCGGTCTTCTGGCGCCTTGGCTATGGCCTTCATAACCACTGCTTCGACATTTGGTGTAATCTGAGGATTAAATTGCCTCATTGGTGGTGGCTCGACCATAGCATGTCTGATAGCTATAGCAACTGGGGATGTGCCCGTGAAAGGGACGCGCCCAGCAAGCATATGGTAGAGAACGATGCCAAGCGAATAGATATCTGTGCGTACATCGAGTGGGTTGCCTGTGCCCTGTTCTGGAGAGAGATATTCAGGCGTTCCAATAATAGTACCTGCACTTGTCAAAAGAGAAAGCCCACTATTTTCGACATCTTTGAGCACCTTGGCAAGACCAAAGTCTGCCAGAAGCAATCTCCCATCGGCATGAAAGAGCATATTGCCAGGTTTAAGGTCACGGTGAATAATGCCTTGGGCGTGGGCACAATCGAGGCCAGTTGCTGCCTGATCGATAATATTAATCGCCTCTTCTAGCGGAAGAGTATGATATTTCTCCAGGCGGTCGCGCAGCGTTCCCCCTGTCACATAAGGCATGACAAGGTAAGCTGTATCTCCCTGCTCACTGTACTCGTAGACAGGCATAATATTAACATGATCAAGGGCTGCGATTGCATCGGCTTCTCGGCGAAAACGGACTAGGAATTGCTCACGAGTATTTTCTTCAATCAGACCAGGTAAAATAACCTTGACTGCAACCGTTCGCCGAGGCCGTGACTGTCGCGCTAGATACACTGCACCCATACCACCGCGTCCGAGGAGACGTTGGAGTGTACATGTTCCGAGCACTTGCCCTATCAACTCGTTGCTATTGCTGAGCACGCTCGTTATTCCTCTCGCTAAAATATATCAAATTGCTAGTATGCTGCATAACAAATAACTTTTCTTTTAAGGATAATACCATATTGCTCTTGTAGATGGTAGTAGTTTCAGCGCAATCACATGGTCAAGCACTAATCAGCTTTTGGAAAGTTTCCTCTGCCATTTTAAATAGACGTTTCAATTTGGTCAATCGTTGCTTTAGAATAGATGGTCTAGGATATTTGTGCCTGATTGGATGCTTTCTGTGGGTCTTCTCTCCTCGCTACTGCTCAGGTGGTTCTGTATGAATAGTAACCGAATTCAGCTTTGGATAGGCGCGGCGCAATGCCCGCTTGATCTCTTCAGCCTCAACATGAACCCGACTAAGAGGGGTACTTCCTTCAAAGGTCGTGTGTAGCACTAGATCGAGGTCTGGTAGATCTTTACCATCTTTCTCTCTCGTTTCGGCTGGTCGGTACAGGTGTACATCGTGAGCACTCCCGGAACCTGCAATAGTGTCGGCAATACGACAAATGTCGGTAGCCATTCCTAGATAGTATTCGGTTACATCCTGGCGGTGCACAATCTGAGAGCAGGGTGCTTCCAGATGCGTGGTCACACGACCCAGGAGATTGTTACTCTGGAGCACCATCTGTTCCAGTTGGGTGGCTACTGTATGTGCTTGGTAGAGTTCCATATCGGCCTGAACTTCTAGGTCAAAGTCGGCTTCAAGCTTTCCGTTGACCTCGCGTACATGGATATCGTGAGCATGGACGCCGTGTAATTCTGCCAGATAGTGAATCTGGTCTATGACTGTTTCTTGTGGGGAGATCATGGGCTCAACGTGGACCACTACATCAACTTCACCTTGTTCTGAAAAGGAACGTGCCACTTGCATAGCCTCTTTTTCTACGAAATCGCTCAAGGTATGGATCTGTTCGAACGTTAGTGTGCGTGGAGCAGCGATAACTGCATCTGTAAAGAATTTGTTGCCTGCACGGCGTACTCGTACACGCCGAACCTCAGTAACATTCTTGATATCTGCAATGCGTGTCTGGATCTGTGTTGCCAGTTGTCCTGGAGCACGGTCAGTGAGAGCATCAATGGTTTCTTTAGCTAGTCTGAGGCTAACCCAGATCACAATACCCGAGACTCCCAGTGCTGCGACTGCATCACTCTGGCTCAACCAATTGGGCAGATGAAGAATCCGAGTCAAATAAACCACGAGTAAGCCTAGAAGCACCACGGATGAACTCCAGATGTCGGTGCTGAAGTGCAGAGCGTCCGCTTCCAATGCTTGACTACCAAGTTTATGGGCAACATGGAGTAAGGCTCTCGATCGTGTGATATCTACTAGAATTGAAATGATCATTACAGCAAATGCCCAAATAGTAATATCAATATATCCTTCATGGAATAGCAGGCGGCGGATAGCCTCAATGATAACCCAGACCGCGGTAAGTAGTAGGAGTAATGCTTCGAGAAGAGCAGAGAGATTTTCAACCTTGCCGTGTCCGTAGTTATGGCTAGCATCGGCAGGACGATCAGCAAGATGGATAGCAAAGAAGGTCATTAATGCAGCCACTAGATCTAGCCCCGAATGGGCTGCCTCGGCGAGAATGCCCAGACTTCCTGTGAGCCATGCAACGGTAATTTTAAGACTAGTCAGCCCAATAGCTGCTCCCACTGATGAAAGCGCAACAAGAGTTTTCTCGCGGTGGGCAGTGTCTGTGTATGCCATAGAAATGGGTGCCTCCTATTGATGATACATTGCCTGAATGCACCTAGGTAACGATCATACAACACGACCACTATTGTATGCGATGCCAAAGGTAGAGGGCAAATGGTCCTGAGGGGGTATCTCCTCTGAGTTTGTATTGAGCAAATTTATCGTGGCATATAGTTATTTTTGCTATATGTTGGTACTTCTATTAGAAGAAATACTAATTGACAATGCTGCTTAGGGCTGTTATGCTTTCAGCAAAGAACAAATCCATAGAGAAAAGAGCCCGTGTTGAGCGAACATAGTATGAGATGCTAGTGCCCAACAGAGATCCGCTATTTGGTGGAAATGCGGAAAGGATGCACTCTCTCAGAACCCTTTCGTGAGCGGCTGACCGAAGAAAGTCCATATAGATTCTCTAGATGTTTTGTCTAGTGTCTATCTGGTAGCAAGTAGGACAGATGGATGGCTCCCATGCAGCAAAAGAGCCCGAAAAGTGGTCTTTCCACCTTGGCTACAGTGAAGTAGAGCAGTGGGTCGTTAGCAAAGCGATATCTCATTTGAGACTGGAAAAGACAAACTGGGTGGTACCACGGGGGCATTTGGAGCTCTCGTCCCTTAAAGTAAGAAGATAGCAAGGGGCGGGAGCTTTTGCTATTGTTTTGAGCTTTGATAAGGTGGACGGCATATGAGAACAGTTTCTATTGTGAATGTGACAAGTTATACAGCGTTAGAATTGCTACGCTTGTTGGCTCTGCATCCTGAATTTGTTGTGACCTCTGTTACTGGACGTAGCGCAGTAGGTCAGCATTTAGAGGATGTTTTTCCTCAGTTACATGCCGTTCTGTCTCCACCAGGCCGTAAAGTTCCAGCAGTAGACCCTACCCTTGTAATTGCTGAGGAAGCGGCACAGACTGATCTGGCTTTTGTGTGTCTTCCACATGCAGCGGCTGCTGAATCAGTAGTAAGCTTACTGAAGCGTGGTATCAAAGTTGTCGATCTATCTGCTGATTTTCGCTTACGTGATGTGAATGTCTATGAAGAGTGGTATAAGCATAAGCATCCTGCTCCAGCTTTATTAGAAAAGGCTGTTTATGGCCTTTGTGAGCGCTATCGTGAGCAGGTGCGTACCACTTCACTAGTTGCCAATCCTGGTTGTCACACGACTACCTCAATCCTGGCACTAATCCCGGCTCTGGCTACTGGGATAGTTAGTTCCAATGTGATTATCAACTCGATAACTGGTATCAGTGGAGGTGGACGTACGCCTTCGCTTGGCTATCATTATCCAGAAGCCAATGAAGATGTTCGTGCGTATAGTCTGGAAGGCCATCGCCATATGCCCGAAATTGTGCAGGAACTGGAGGCTGTTGCAGAGGCTAGTGGTCATCCCGTTAAGGGTGGGTTGCGACTAACCTTTGTTCCACATATTGCGCCGATGACGCGCGGTATTCTAGCAACATGCTATGCAGATTTGCTGGAAGATGAGCACGGACGTATTCCAACGACCGAGGAGATACATTCACTCTATAGACATTACTATGCCGATGAACCGTTTGTGCATATTGTTGAGCAGCCTCCGCATACTAAGTGGGCCTATGGAAGTAATCATTGTTTCATCTATCCAGTTGTTGATAGACGAACAAAACGCCTGATAGTGATCTCTTGTCTCGATAATCTAGTTAAAGGAGCTTCGGGTCAGGCGATACAGAATGCTAATCTGCTTTGTGGACTGCCGGAAACGATGGGGTTGGCTGGCCTAGGTGTGAATCCTTAAACTGCATTTCGTGTTCGTTGCTTGGTTTCTTAAATTAAGGAGTATATTAAGTGGCCATTTCTTTTTCGAGAACACCAGAAGGCGATATCATTAGCGATCATCATCTTATTGCGCAGGTGTTGACTGAGGCGCTACCGTATATCGATTTTTTGAAAAATAAAACGCTCGTGATAAAATTGGGGGGGAGTACGCTTGAGCATCAGCGGGAGGTCTTGCAGGATGTTATCTGGTTACGTGCCTTAGGTGCCTATCCTGTAATAGTGCATGGTGGTGGTCCATATATTACTCAATGGTTGACCAAATTGAATATTCCGACCCGCTTTGAAAATGGCTTACGTGTCACTGATGCGCAGGTCTTAGAAGTGGTTCGTATGGTCTTATTGGGTCAGGTCAATCAGGGGTTGGTCCTGATGGCCTCAAAAATGGGAGGAAAAGCGATTGGTTTGAGCGGAACCGATGGGGGATTGGTGCGTGCGCATATTGCTCATGAGCGGCTCGGTTTCGTAGGTGAAATTGATGCTATCGATCCAAGCCCGATCGATGTTCTCATTAAAAAAGGCTATATCCCTATTGTTGCTCCACTTGGTGAAGGACCGGATGGTAGCTGTCTGAATATCAATGCCGATCTGGTAGCGGCCCATATTGCAGGTGCGCTTAATGCAGAGAAACTCATTTTTCTGAGCAATGTTGCTGGCATTTGTCGTGCAGATCAGTCATTGATTTCGGAACTGAGTGAGGCCGAAGCCAAACGGCTCATTGGAGAAGGTGTCATCAATGGGGGAATGATTCCCAAGGTTACTGCTTGTCTGGATGCTTTAGCTGCTGTGCCACGTGTGCATATTGTCGATGGCCGTGAGCCGCATGTCTTGCTACGCGAACTGTTCACTGATAAAGGTGCAGGCACGATGATCATTCGCTAATGTCGCGTAGATGTATGTGTTGCTTCTTTTTGTTTTTCTTGCTGGCATCGTCGCCAGCAGAGTGAATAATTGTCGCATTTGGCTTTAAAAAGGGGGCTTGAGCAATCACACATCTTTTGTGGTACAATAGGCTGAGGAAAGTTGGCTCATCCAGATTGGAGGAAAGAATATGGCCTATCAAATGAATATAACCCTAACAGATGAGGAATATAATGCTCTTGCGGCAGAAGTAGGAAGAGATGAGAAATTGCTAGAGAGGCATCTTCATGAGCTGATCGCGCAGCATCTCCATACGTTGCGTTCCTTAAGAGGTTCTCTTGACACTCGTGATGAGATGGGACAGTATCTTTATGAGTCTGGACTCATTGATCACATCCCGACACATCAATCTGATACCCCGGAGAAAGCGGCAGAACGCAAGCGGCTTGCTGACCTATTTGGTCAAGGAAAGCCTGTTTCTGAGATGGTAATAGAGGATCGGGGACCTCGTGAATGAGAGACAACCTTTTTTTTGACACATCGGCCATAGCGAAGAGATATGTAACCGAAACGGGCAGTGAGTGGGTAAAAATACAATGTGAACCAGCAACAGGCAATACAATTATTCTTTCATATGCCACATTGGTTGAGGCTGTAGCTGCGTTCTGTCGCAAGGCCAGGCAGCAAGATTTCAGCCAACGTATCAGTGAGACTGACCGAGATCGTCACATCAAACTTTTTCGGCAGGATGCAGAAGAGCAATACTATGTCATTCGTGTTACAAAACCTATCTGTCTTCGTGCTGGTAATCTCTGCCGCTCCTACAAATTGCGTGCATATGATGCCGTGCAGCTCGCAACTGCTCTCATAATGAATGAGAGACTTATTATTGATAGAAGAACCTCTCTTATCTTCGTCAGTGCAGATGTAGATCTGCTCAATGTCGCTGAAGCTGAAGGTTTGGATATTCAGAACCCGAATGCTTATTCATGACAATATTGGCGAAGAGTTTGTCAAAGCATAGAAGAGAAATTTATCATGAAAAAGCGTGTTGAGCGATTGCGTGGGATGTATGATCTCTTACCAGAAGTGTATCAACATCAGCGTTGGGTTATCGATCAACTCAGTACATTCCTAGCTCAGGCTGGGTATGCTCAGGTTGATACGCCTGTTCTTGAGCGTAGTGATCTCTTTGAAGCAAGCTTTGGACAGGAGTTGTGGCAGAAGCTCTATGCTTTTCGCTTACATAACCGTGAACTGTGCTTGCGACCAGAGTATACTGCTTCTATTTGTCGTCTCTATCTTGATCATTATCAGCAGCTACCATTACCCCAGCGGTTTCAATATGTTGGCTCAATTTTCCGCTATGAAGCTCCGGGGCGTGCCCGTTATCGTCAACATACCCAGTTGGGAATTGAGTTGTTTGGTGGTGATCCCTTTGCTACTGATGCTGAGATCCTCCAACTAGCATGCGATATTTTGCATAAAATGCGTATTGAGCATTATCGTTTAGAGTTGGGGCATATTGGGGTGGTTAGTGGTTTTATCAATCGTTTACACCTAGATAG
The DNA here is from genome assembly GCA_966427955.1 of uncultured Ktedonobacterales bacterium. Taxonomy (GTDB): domain Bacteria; phylum Chloroflexota; class Ktedonobacteria; order Ktedonobacterales; family Ktedonobacteraceae; genus DASYAN01. Next base: position 2,117 of record CBJMBI010000043.1, on the reverse strand, counting down.
CCATGCTGCACGTCTGTTGCTTAGTTTGATGGAGCAGATTAGTCGTTCTGAAGAAGGGGAACGGCTTGCACAAGAGCGCTTGGAAGCTCTCTATCCGCCAGATCCTTCACTGGATAAGTTAACTCAAGCCGCTGATCAAGGTCTGCAAGCACGCTATGTGACGTCGTTGCTAGATGGTATCAGTGTGTCCTTTGGGGATGATGATATCCGGCGTGAGACCGTTGAACGTTTCCTATGGAAGATGGGTCGTAGTGAGCAGCGTCGTCAGATTCTCTATGCTTTAGAATTCCTGCGTGCGCTCCATGCAGTTTCTGGTCCACCCCCAGCAGTCTTTGGCGAGGTCCGGGAATTGTTGGATCGCTATGGACTTGATCCTACACCACTAACCGAGCTACAGCAGTTGGTATCAATCATTGAGCAATGTGGTGTCCCGCGTGAGCAGATTGTGCTAAATCTCTCATTGGGCCGTGGAGTGAGCTATTATACAGGACTTGTTTTTGAGATTCATTCGCAGGAAGACGGTTTTGATGTCCAACTGTGCGGTGGTGGGCGCTATGATCATCTGCTGAGCGCGGTTGGCAGTCCTCGTGAATTAAATGCTTGTGGTTTTGCCTTTGGTGTGGAGCGTCTCCTGTCGCTGATCCCACGCGAGACATTGCCGCCTCTTGCCACTACGCAGGCACTTGTCATTCCTGTAAGTATTCAAGATTTGCCCTATGCTTTGCAGATTGCTCGCACTGCTCGTTCGCTTGGTGTACATACCGAGGTAGATGTAGCTAGTCATGGCGTGGGTGCTGGCTTACGGTTGGCAGCACGGCGTCAGATTCGTCTGGCATTGATTGTTGGCGAGAACGAGCAGCGTCAGGGAGTAGTGACCATACGTGATCTTGTCACGGGTGAAGAACAGGTATCGGATATTCAAGCCCTTGCTTTGCGTGTTCTGGATAGCCATGATTAAGGAGGAGTATCTGTGAGTAGGAATGCAGATATCCGTTTGGCGTTGCCCAATAAGGGGGCTTTAGAGGCGGCAACATTAAATTTTCTTGCTGAATGTGGATTGAAGGTCAGTCGGAGCAATCCACGTCAATATCTGGCGCAAATCAAAAGTATGCCTGGGTTGGAAGTAGTTTTCCAGCGTGCAGCTGATATTCCCGAACTGGTGGAGAGTGGTGACGCAACTCTGGGTATCACTGGCTATGATATTTTGGCAGAGCATCGGGGCTATGGTGACGATGAAGCAGAAGATAATACGGATGATGAAGATCCTATTGTGCTTGAACGTGACTTGGGCTATGGTGGTTGTCGTCTCGTAATTGCCGTTCCTGAGACCTGGATTGATGTCAGTAATTGTGCCGACCTTTGGCATCTTTCCAGCTACTATCAGAGCCACAAGGGACGCGGTCTGCGCATTGCCACAAAATATCCACGACTTACAACGCAGTTTCTGCAGCGTCATAATATTACCCATTGCAAGATATTTTCTCCCCATGGCGCTCTGGAAGCGGCTCCATTGACCGATACTGCCGACCTGATTGTCGATCTTACTGAGACTGGCACGACATTACGCGAAAATCACTTAAAGTTGCTAGAGGATGGCGTTGTCTTGCGTTCGCAGGCCTGTCTGATAGGAAATGCGTGGGTACTTGGTCAACAACCACAGGCCTTGAAGTTGACTGAGACGATATTGGAATTGATTGATGCTCGGATGCAGGCGCGAGATCACTCAATGTTGACAGCCTATTTGCATGGTGAGAGTATAGAAGCTATGCAACACCTCTGTAGCAAGTTGAATCAGCGTTTGAAGTCTGGAGTTTCCAGCATCGAATTTCGTGTTTCCATGAGTGTGGAGCAAGGCTGGTACACAATTACTGGTGTAGCTGGTATCGGGAAATCTGCTTCTGAGTTACTTGATACCATTGCTGTATTGCGTGATGCTGGTGCGGTTCATGTCAATGTCACGCCGCTCACCTATCGTTTTGGTGAAGAATCTATCAATGTACGCGCTCTACGGGAGCGCTTAAAGAGGTTCCAGTGAGCAATGTGATCGTTTTTGATCTTGATGGGGTGATTACCTCCGAGAAAGCATACTGGGTAACAGCTGGTCTTGTGTTGCATGA
>CBJMBI010000042.1:0-14433 GCA_966427955.1 uncultured Ktedonobacterales bacterium | reverse complement strand
AGAACTTCCTGGAAAGCGGCGGCAGCAAGATCCAACTGACCATATTTGAGATGGATCTCTCCCCAGTCTCTCAGGACAGAACTGATCAGCCATGGTGATCCAAGATGACGGGCTACTTCAACACCTTCCTGAAAACAAGCATTGGCTCGTTCATAATCTCCCTGCCGTCCAATAGCACTTCCGAGATTCATGAGTAGGAAAGGTAAGCTGTCCCGATTTCCTAGCTGACGAGCTAGGTCCACGCCTTCTTGCAGATAGCGCTCTGCTTGGACATACTCACCCTGCTCGGTTAAAGGTGGTCCCAGGTTTGCCAGTAGCCGACAGATCAAAGCCCGGTGTCCAATCTGGCGGGCAATGGCTAGCCCTTCTTGGAAATAGGCTTCGGCCTGCTTGTACTCTCCTCGATAATAGGTGATAGCACCTAATTGGATCAAGAGATGAGTCAGGTGTTCGCGATGTCCCTGGCGACGAGCCAGCTCAAGACCTTCTAGGCAGTACTGTTCAGCTTGAATATAGTCTCCCTTGTGCTCTCGTGTAATGGCTCCCAAGAAAGCGAGCATAAGACTCATAAGGTCCCAATGTTCGTTTTCTTGCGCCAAGGTGAGACCTTCATGGTAGTATGCCTCAGCCTGAGCAAAGTTTCCCTGAGAGCGGGCAACTCTACCAAGGTCATTGAGTAAGGTACAGATCTGCTCACTATTGCCAATTTGGCGTGCCAGTTGTAATCCTTCCTCAAGGTAGATTTGCGCTTGGATATTCTCACCACGATAAAAGGCCACTAGTCCCAGAGTTGCTAGCAAGGCACTTATTTCGTCGATGCGCTTAAGCTGTCGGGCAAGGACCAGTCCCAATTGCCCATAATGTTCAGCTTGTGGATATTCTCCTCGTAACTCAGAAAAAACTGATAGATAGCGCAAAATGGTCATTTGTCCTGTTGGTGAATCTAATACCGTTGCCGATTGCAAGGCTGATCGGAGATACTGTTCGGCCAGACTATAGCGTCCACGTGCACGCAAGAAAGGTGCAAAAGATATTACAGATTTTACCAGAGCTTCTCGCATATCGAACGCTATTGCTGTATCCAATGCAGCTACAATGTTTCGACTTTCTAGTTCCAGGGCATTGTAGTCCTGTTCATGGGTTTGCAGATAGGACAGCATATAGTTGACCAGTCGGTATCGCGCAGCCGGATCTTGGGTCTGGGTGTGGGCATAGTCGGCAATAGTCTGATGTAAAGCATAACGCCTGGGCCCGCTACTCTCCAGTAATCCTGCATCCCAAAGGGCATCCAATGTCTCAACTGGTTCCTGGCTGACTGCCAGGGCGGCCTCTTCCGAGAAACTGTTTGGCTTAGCAGGGAAGAGTGCTAGTGCACATAAGGCCGCATGCTCCTGTGGGCTGAGCTGCTTAGCACTGATAGTGATAGCCGCATGTAAAGAAAATGGAATGTTGTCTGGAAGACAGGGGGACCGCTCACTAGGTATTGTTGGTACACTTACACGTAAGCGTTGTTCGGTATTCCGTAAGCGAGTCAGAGCAGCCCGTAAGCGTCTGGGCTGTCCAGTGGAGGCCTGGGCTGCTAGGTACTTGCCCATCAGGGTCAAGGCTAATGGCAAACCACCTACTGCTTGTACCAGAGCTTGTGCATCTTGAGGATCTTGCTCTACGAGTCGTGGGACAAAGCTGGCCAGGAGAGCTAGTCCATCATCTTCTTGTAATTCAGGAACAACAATGGCTCCTTGCTGGGCGAAAGCAAAGGCTACATGGGGGAGACGACTAGTCAGCAAGTAGGCACAGTGGGTTCCTCCCACCTGAAAGGCCAGAGCATCCTCCACGCTCCAAGCATCATCAATGATCAACAAGAAACAGCGGCTACCAATGGCTGCTTGCAGTGCTCGTCCCCAAGCTTCCCAATTATTGACGTTTTCGACGTCAGCTGGTTTGATGGCTAAGAGAGCGCCCCAACGAGCAAGCTGACCTAACACATTAGGTCGAGGTCCTAGGCCAGCCCATAGGATGCCATCACGGAAATGGGCTTTCACTTCCTGGTCCTTGGCTAACATGACTGCTAGAGTAGTTTTGCCGATGCCTGGCAAGCCAGTGAAGGCAGCTAAGGATGATCGGTTGCCCTTGAGTAAGCGCTGCTTAGTCTGTAGCAATAAACGGTCGCGTCCCAGCAAGCTGCTAGCATTACCCCAGATTTCTGGGATGGCGGGGTCAGTCAGAAATGTAGCAGATACTAAGTTGCCAGCTTCAGCATCATTCTCATCAGAAGTTTGTAGCAGACCTAACTCTTTGGCTGTTTTGCCGAAGAGTAGGCACAATTGTTCACGATAATGGGGATAAGGTATCGCTAGTCCCTGTTCCCAACGACTAACACTTCGGGTAGTAGTGCCAAGTGTGTCAGCTAGCTTAGCCTGGGACCAACCACGCATCTCGCGCTCAACTTTCAGTGGATGGGATTTCATCTGATGCATCTTCCTTTTCTGTCAGCAATCGCTGCCAAACTCTATGCTTTCCGGCTTTGCAATCATCTTAGCAATTTCAAATGCAGCAGACTGTTTCTGGTCAGGCGACGGGTTTTGAGGGCACCTTCAAACAGTCGCGATGACCTGTCCCAGCTCAATTAAGTCTGTATGGTCTAGGATGGGTCTTGCATATCCTCATTATCGCCTATCCAGTGTGCTAGCTGCAACACTTAAATGAGGTTTCGTCGAATCCTGGCAGGGAATACAACCAGTCTTTCACTTTCGCAGCCCAGTAGTGTCCTATGGCTTCAAACCCAGTTAGGCATTCCTGCCCCAAGCGACAAGCTTCTTCGATATTTCCACGTCGCATGGCAATCTGGGCTAAGCCATACTGAGCCATTGCAATAAACTGTGGGTCCCGCTGAGTTGTATGTTCATGAGTGAGAATATAGTCGAAGGTACCAGCGGCAGCATCAAGGCGGTGGTATTTAAGGTGGAGAAATCCCCAGACTGTGAGAGCGGCAGCAATCTCCCAAGCGAATCCATAGCGGCGGGCCAGTCCAACACTTTCATAGAAGTAGCCATTGGCTTGATCATAATTGCCTTCTCCTCCGATGGTCGCTCCAAAGCTCATTAGTAATAGAGGTAAAGCACTACGATCGCCTATTTGGCGAGCAAGATCAATCCCTTCCTGTAGATAGGTTTTGGCTTGAGCGTACTTCTCTTGAAATGGAAACGTCAAGACTTGTCCCAGATAGGCAAGCACATGACACATCTGCTTGCGATGTCCAATCTGGCGTGCGATCGTCAATGCCTCTTGAAAATAGGCCTCTGCCTGCTTATAATTCCCTCGCATCCATACAATGATACCTAAGTTACTCAGCAGAAAGCCCATAGCTTCGCAATATCCTAGTTGACGAGCCAAAGTAAGACCTTCCATACAGCAGGATTGAGCCTGGGCATAGTGGCCCTGTCTTATTGCGCCTGCTCCCAAATAGGCCAACAAACGACAGATGAGTTCCTGATGCCCATTTCGCCGAGCGATATTGAGGCCTTCTTGATAAAAAACTTCTGCCTGAGTATAGTTGCCCTGATAGCGACCAGCGGTTTTTCCAAAGTAGCAAAGTAGGGTACTGATACGCTCACTATTGCCCAACTGACGTGCTAGTTGTAGCCCCTGCTCGTAGAGAATAGCCGACTCGACATAATCGCCGCGATGAAATGCCACTTGTCCTAGTATGGTAAGCAAGTCACTTTCGATCTCGATCTGTCCAAGTTCCTGTGCTAGGGCTAACCCTTCCTGACCATAAACTTCTGCTTGAGTGTACTCACTGCGCAGATCTGCAAAAGCTGCTATGTGGCACAGAACGGTCATCTGTCCGACTGGGTCCCTCATTGCTCTAGCTGCTTTGAGTGCCAAATGTAAATAATGATTGGCCTGGGCATATAGTCCACGTACATGCATAAAGGGGACTAGTGCAACCACTATTTGGACCAGGGCATCTCCCATATATAGATTACTAGCGACATCCAACGTCGTCAGAAGGTTGTTGATCTCTAGCTCTAAGATCTGATAATCGTGTTTATGAGTCTGGATATACCCCAACATATATTTGACCAGTTGTTGTTGTGCCTCTGAGCCTTTGGAGCAAGTGCGTGCGTAGTCAGCAATAGTTGGTTGCAAGGTATAACGCTTCGGTCCCTGACTTTCTAGCAGCCCCACATCCCATAGCTCGTCTAGCACCTCAACCGATTTTTGGCTGACTGCCAGGGCAGCTTCCTCTGAAAAGGTGTTTGGTTTAGGGGGAAAGATGGAGAGTGCACACAGAGTATCGTGTGCCTGCTGGCTGAGCTGCTGATCGCTAATAGCGATCGATGCATAAATTGATAGTGGCATATTATCTGGCAAATTTGGCGATCGCTGCCTTAGTGGTATTAACATACTTACATGTAAGCGTTGCTCAGTATTTTGTAACTGAGCAAGAGCGGCCTGTAGGCGCCGGGGTTGTCCAGTGAAAGCTTGGGCGGCTAGGTATTTGCCCATCAGGGTTAAAGCTAGGGGCAAGCCACCTACTCTTTGTACCAGGGCATGCGCTCCTTGAAGATCTTGCTGCATAAGTTGGGGGACAAAACGAGCCAGCAAAGCTAGTCCATCGCTCTCTTCTAATTCAGGAACGACGATCGTGCTCTCTTGTGCGAAGGTAAAAGCAACCTGAGGCAGGCGCGTGGTCAGCAAGTGGGCACATTGTGGGCCTCCTATCCGAAAGGCTAAGGCATCCTCAGCGCTCCAAGCATCATCGATAATCAGCAATATTTGGCAATGGCCAATGGTGGCCCGCAGAGCTTGACCCCAGGCATCTTGGCTTGTGGCGTCTTCTATTTCTGTTGGCTCAATCCCTAAGAGCTTTCCCCAGCGAGCTAGCAGAGCTAGCACATTGGGGTGAGGCCCTAGTGCAGTCCACAGGATGCCATCAGAAAAGTGGGCTTGCACCTCTTGATCCGTGGCTAGTGCTACTGCCAGAGAAGTCTTGCCGATGCCCGGCAAACCATTAAGGGCGATTGAAGTCGTACCTCCACTTGCCAGGAGACGTTGCTTCACCTGTGCTAATAAATCATTGCGTCCTAAAAGACTGTCAGTGCTACCCAGGACTTCTGGAATAGCAGGATCAACCAGAAATGGTGCTTGTGATACCGCAAGAGAAGGTTCCACAGGCTCGGGAACAGGTGGTAGCACTTCTTTTTCGTCGTTAATCTTCTCATGGACATCTGAGAGCAAACCTAACTCTTCAGCTGTCTTCTCATAGAGAATACACAACTGTTCACGATAGTAGGGATAGGGAACAGCTAGCCCCTGCTCCCAACGGCTTACAGTTCTGGTGGTAGTTCCTAGCATCTCTGCGAGTTTGGCTAGGGACCAACCCCGCTTTTCCCGCTCAACTTTCAACAGATGGGGTTTCATCTGACATATCTTTCTTTTTGGCTAGTGCATGCAACCAGTCTTTGGCTTGCCTAGTCCAAAAGTCTTCTCTGACTTCAAAATCGCCATTTCCAAGCTGCTGTTCTAAGGCCCACTGGCGTCCCTGCCAAAAAGCCAATTCTTCCCGACCAAAGGCTTCTAAGGCTCGCTGGCATCCCTGCCAAAAGAGATAGTCCCCCTGCAACTCAGCAAGGTTTGCCAGATGACGTAGGAGAGTCATCAGTCCAATTGCATCGTTTAGTGCCATTGCGGCCTTGAGTGCTGCTTGCAAATAATGGCCGATTTGAGCATAATGCCCTCGCATGCGCATAAATGGAGCTATTGTAGCGACTGCTTGAATCAACTGTTGGCCCATACCTAGCATGATAGCAATGTCCAGTGCTGTTAATATATTCCTAATTTCTGATTCTAAGGCATCGTAGTCCTGCTCATGCTGCTGGATATAGTTTAGCATATAGTTGACTAGTCGCTGTTGAGCTATTGTATCCTGAAGCTGAAGGCGTGCATAGTCAGCAATAGTCTGGTGCAGGGTATAGCGCTCTGGCCCGCTACTCTCCAGTAATCCAGCATCCCAGAGAGCATCAAGCACTTCCACTTGTTGTTGACTGACTGCCAAGGCTGCTTCCTCTGAAAAGGTATTCGGCTTGGGAGAAAAGATAGAGAGGGCACATAAGGTGGCATGAGCCTGAGCACTGAGTCGCTGGTCACTGATGGCAATAGCAGCATGTAATGAGAGAGGCATATTAGCAGGGAGACTAGGTGATCGCTCTTTTAATGAAATGGGAATACTCACATGCAAACGGTATTTAGTATCGGCTAATTGAAGCAAAGCAGTTTGTAGACGCCGGGGCTGTCCGGTAAAGCTCTGAGCGGCTAAATATTTCCCCATCAAAGTCAAGGCTAGTGGCAAGCCTCCTACTGCTTGTACAAGAGTTCGTGCCCCTTGGGGATCTTGGAGGACAACATCGGGAACGAAACGCTTCAGGAGGGCTAGCCCATCAACATCATCTAGTTCAGGGACGACAATAGCTCCAAGCTCCGCGAAGGCAAAGGCAACCTGAGGAAAACGGGTTGTTAGCAAGTGGGCACAGTGTGTACCGCCAATCTGAAAGGCTAGGGCATCCTCAGCACTCCAGGCATCATCGATGACTAGTAGAAGGTGGTGAGTTCCGATAGCTGCTCGCAAAGCTCGTGCCCAGGACTCCCGGCTATTGACATTTTCGACATCTTTTGGGTCAATTCCTAAGAGCTTTCCCCAACGAGCAAGTTGGCTCTGCACATTAGGATGTGGCCCTAGCCCAACCCACAAGATCCCATCCCGAAAGCGGGTTTGTACTTGCTCATCGGTAGCCACGGCAACAGCTAGGGCAGTTTTGCCAATGCCAGGCAAACCATTAATGGCCGTTAGGGCTAGATTGTCACCTTTAAACAACTGCTGTTTGACACGTGCGAGTAATTCAGCGCGTCCCAAGAGACTATTGGTACTACTTAGGGTCTCTGGTATGGTAGGATCAGCTAGGAACGCTTCCTGTGCTGGAGAAGGGGAAGAAGAGGACTGGATTTCAAGGGGAAGAAGAGCTTCCTCCTGAATAATTTCACTCCCATTGGTGCCTGACAGCAGACCCAATTGCTCGGCACTTTTGCCGAAGAGGGCACAGAGTCGCTCACGATAGTAGGGAGAAGGCATCACGATTCCTTGTTCCCAACGGCTCACTGTTCGAATTGTGGTACCAACCTCATTGGCAATCCTAGATTGGGACCAGCCACGCCGTTCCCGCTCAACTTTCAACAGATGTGGTTTCATAGGGAAGCATCTTCCTTTTGAAGCTGTGGCCCACTATCGTCCCTGTATAAATTCAACCATTGTCTGACTTCTTTGGCCTTGTGGTCGCCTATAGTTTCTAGTGCCAGCAAGCTGTCCATGCCTAGACGACGAGCCTCATTGAAATCTCCGTGTAGCGCAGCGATCTGGGCTTGACCGTAGTAGGCCAATGCAATCAATTGTAAATCTCGCTCGGGTCCACTGTTGAGGCTAATAACTTTGTGATAGGCAATGGCTGCTGCATTCAGTTGATGATATTTGAGATGGAGTTCTCCCCAGTAGATGAGAGCGGCTCCCATATACCAAGATGCTCCTTGGCTGCGTGCTAGTTCGAAACTTTCCTCAAAACAAGCATTCGCTCGGTAATAATCTCCCTGTTGCTCGATAGCTTTGCCAAGATTCATCAGCATAACTGGTAAATCAAAATGACCAAACTGGCGAGCCAGTTCGATACCTTCCTGTAAATAGCATTCGGCCTGTGTGTAGTCTCCTTTGCCAATGGCAAACGCTCCTAGGTTACCCAGAAGACGACAGATTAAAGCACGGTTTCCAATCTGGCGGGCGATGGCTAGCCCTTCTTGGAAATAGGCTTCAGCCTGCTGGTAGTTTCCTAGCCACTGGGTAATCACTCCCAAGTTATTTAGGAGATGACTTTGGTGTTCACGGTGTCCTAGTTGACGAGCCAGCTCCAAGCCTTCTTGTAAGTAGAGTTCCGCCTGAACATAGTTATTTTGTCTCCCAGCGACTGCTCCCAGAGTTTTGAGCAGAAGACTCATAAGTTCTTTATGCTCACTTTGGCGAGCCAGGATTAACCCTTCTTGACAGAGCATCTCAGCCTGGGTAAAGTTGCCTTGGAAGAGAGCAACCTCTCCAAGATAGGAGAGCAAGGTGCATATGCGGTCACTGGTCCCAAATTCACGTGCTAGCAATAGCCCTTCTTCGTAGCAGGCTTGTGCCTGAGCATGGTCACCACGGTGAAACGCTGCAAGTCCCAGAGTAGTGAGCAAATCACACACGGCATCAATCTGTCCAAGTTGTCGTGCGAGAACCAGTCCTTGCTGACTGTAACTCTCGGCCTGCGGATTGTCTCCGCGTAATTCCGCAAAGGTTGCTAGATGGCGCAGAACTGTCATCCGGCCCAGCTCATCTCCCAACACTTCTGTAGCTCGCAACGACTGCTGTAGGTAATGCTCGGCTCGGGCATAGTGTCCACGCACACGCATAAAGGGAACAAGCGCGATCACTCCTTCGATCAGTTCGCGGAGCATCCCCAAAACTACAGCGGCATCTAGTGCTGCTAGAATATTGCTAGCCTCTAGCTCCAGAGTCTCGTAGTCCTCCTGATGGGCCTGGATATATGGGAGCATATAGTTGACCAATCGCTGCTGTATTAAGGCCCACTGGCGTCCCTGCCCAACCCGATCTTGAGCCTGGGTTTGTGCATAGTCAGCAATAGTGCGATGCAAGGTATAGCGACTTGGCCCACTACTTTCAAGTAGTCCAGCATCCCAAAGAGCATCTAGTGCCTCGACTGGTTCCTGAGTGATTGCTAGGGCGGCCTCCTCAGAAAAGCTGTTTGGCTTCGGGGGAAAAACAGACAGACTGCACAAGGCTGTATGAGCTTGCGGGCTGAGCTGCTGATCACTGATGGCAATTGCAGCATGCAATGAAAGAGGTGTAGTATCGGACAGGCTAGGGGAACGCTCACCTGGAGCAAGTGGCATGCTCACACGTAAGCGCTGCTCCGTATTCTGGAGCTGGGACAGAGCAGCCTGCAAACGTCGAGGTTGTCCGGTGAAGGCATGAGAAGCCAGATATTTGCCCATCAGCGTCAAGGCTAGCGGAAGACCCCCTACTGCACGTATGAGTGCCCTCGCATCATCAGGATATTGTTGTACATGTTGTGGAATGAAGCGAGCCAAGAGGGCAAGTCCATCTGCTTCCTCCAACTCAGGAACGACAATGGCCCCTTGGTGAGCAAAGTTGAAAGCAACCTGGGGCAAACGAGTTGTCAGTAGATGAACACAGTTTGTACCCCCAACCTGGAAGGCCAAAGCTTCCTCGGTGCTCCAGGCATCATCTATAATCAGGAGTAGGCGACGCTTACCAATCGTGGCCCGTAGGGCTCGACCCCAGGCCTCTGGGCTATTGACATTTTCTACCTCGCTGGGCGTGACCCCAAGGAGTTTCCCCCAACGAGCAAGCAGGTCCAGTACCTTGGGGTGAGGACCCAACCCAGCCCACAGGATGCCATCGCTAAAGCGGTTCTGCACCTGCCAATTAGTGGCTAATGCAACTGCTAGCGCTGTTTTCCCGATACCAGGCAAGCCATTGAGAGCTGTAAGAGCTAAACTATCGCCTTTTACTAGACGATCCCTTACCTGCGCTAACAGGTCATCGCGTCCTAGTAGTCTGTTAGCACTTCCTAGAGACTCTGGTATAGCTGGGTCAACTAGGAAGGTATCTGGTTCTGATGCAACTGGTGTAATAGGTTCAGCAACAGCAGGTTTAGCTGTTGTTAATGCTGTTGATGTTGTTGGTGTTTTTGATCTTTTTACATTTTCAACAACTATTGCATCTGCTGCATTGTCTGTATTTTGCTCTTCGTTCTCTGATAGCATGCCCAGCTCTCGGGCATTCTTGCCAAAGAGGGCACAGAGTTGCTCACGATAGTAGGGGTAGGGCACAGAGAGACCCTGCTCCCAACGGCTCACGGTCCTGGTGGTGATCCCTAGTGCCTCTGCAATCCGAGACTGGGACCAGCCACGCAGTTTCCGCTCAATTTTTAATGGGTGCTGGGTTTCCATATTATGCTCCTCCCTTACTCTTGGAGATATGTTCCAAAAAGGTACGGACTACACTTTGCTTACGATGTCCTAGAGCTTCAAAGGTTGCGCAACTCTGCTTAGCGAGTGTCTGTGCCTTGTCAAACTGGCTCTGGCTTGCAGCTACACACGCTAATCCATACTGTGCATGAGCAACAATGGTCCGATTACCAGCAGGTACGTGCGCCAACATTTCTGAAAAAGCATATTTAGCAGCTTCGATGTGCTGTCGCTGGAGATGGAGTTCTCCCCATGCAGCTAACAGACGGCAGATCAATTGCGGATGATTGAGTTGACGAGCTAAGGTCATACCCTCCTGGAGATACTTTTCTGCTTGTATAAGATTATTCTGCTTGGTCGCCAGGGCTCCTAGATGAAGTAGCAAATCGCTAATCCGTTTACGGTGTTCCAGTTGGTATGCCAGAGAGAGCGCTTCTTGAAAGTAGGCTTGGGCCTGCTCATCTTGGCCCCGTTCCATCGCCACATCACCCAAGTTGAGGAGTAGCAAACTGATGCGTTCGCGATGCTCCAGTTGGCGAGCTAAAGTAAGCCCTTCGCGCAGAAAAGCTTCTGCTCGTAGATCATCGCCTTGTCGATTGGCAACTACTCCCAAGTTGAGGAGCAGCAAACTGATGCGTTCGCGATGTCCTAGCTGACGAGCTAGAGAGAGCCCTTTCTGAAAGTATGCTTCTGCCTGAGCATAGTCTCCTTGGGCATCGGCAACCACGCCTAGATTCGAGAGTAAGACACAGATGTGCTCTCGGCTCCCCAACTGATGTGCTAGGGCCAATCCCTCTTGGAAGTAGGCTTGAGCCTGAGTATAGTCCCCTTGCTCAGTGCCAACTACACCTATATTCATGAGTAGTAGACATGTCAGGTCTCCATGATCCATTTGACGAGCCAGAGCAAGTCCCTCCTGATAGTATTCCTGGGCCTGAATATAATTTCCACGTTTTTTGGCAAGCACCCCCAGATTCTTGAGTAGGGTACTAATCTGTGTTTGATTGCCCTGCTGGCGCGCCTGTACCAGTCCCTCTTGATAATGAAGCTCTGCTTGGGCATAGTCTCCCAGTTCTTGTGCAACTACTCCTAACACTGTTAGCAAACCTATGATCTTCTCTTGATTGTTTTCCTGTTGTAAAGGCCCACTGGCGTCCCTACATAGAGCCAATCCTTCCTGGGCATAGGACCTTGCACGAGCATAGTGACCTTGGAGATGAGCTAGAGTGCTCAGATTTTCCAGGATCTGAATCTTGTCCTGTTGATTATCTTGCTGGGTAACAGCTGTGAAAGCCCGTTGCAAGAGCTGCTCAGCCAGCGCATACCAGCCCCAACGGAAGAGAAATGGTACAAACAAACAACATCCCCGGATCAGTTCCCGATAGTGTTTCGTATTCCAGGCTTGCTCCAGTGCGGCAAGAATCATTGCATTCTCTCGCTCTAGAGCTGATGCGTTTGTATGATGTGCTTCAACAAAGTTAATGCCATATTGGATGAGTCGGATGCATGCTTCTGGCTCTGGCCCTTGCGCCTTAGCATAATCGGCAATGAGCGTGTGCAACATATAATGCTCGGTGCCATACCGTTCGAGCAATCCTGCATTACAAAGTATATCAAGAACTTCAACTGGGACATCAGCAACGGTTAGTGCGGTCTCTCGTGTCAAGAGCGTGGGCTTGGCAGGTAAAATGGAAAGACTTCGCAGTGCTTTGCGAGCTGGTGGAGGCAACAAGAAATCGCTTACAGCTACTACGGACTCGATAGATACTTCTACACCTGCTGGCAGTGTGAGAGGGCGCTCAATTGGAGCCTGAGGCACTTGTAACCGCAAACGCTGCTCTGTATCATGTAAGTGGGTCAAGGCGGCCTGTAGGCGACGTGGTTGGCGAGTAGAAGCATTACTGCCTAGATACTTGCTCATTAATGTAAGTGCCAAAGGTAGGCCGCCAACAGCGCGAACTAGAGTCAAGGCTGTATCACGCTCGTGTTGTAAGACCTCCGGAGCAAACCGCGTTAGCAACTGTATGCCATCAGCATCGTCTAACTCAGGAACCTGAACAGCCTTGTCAGCAGCCAGAGATCTAGCAATGTTGGCAAATCGCGTGGTCAGCAAATAGGCACATTTAGATCCACCTATCATCAAAGCATCTAACGCTTCTGTATGCCAGACATCATCGAATATCAGCAATAGAGAGTGCTCTTCTATCACAGCTTGGAGTGCCTGAATCCAGTCTTGTTGCCGACTCCGGGTCTCTTCTTCAGTTGAAGTTACTCCTAACAGAGTACGCCAGCGACGTAGCACACCAGGAACATGCGGATGCAATCCAAGACCAGCCCATAACACCCCATCTCCAAAATGAGAGCGAATCTCACTGTTATGGGCAAGAGCTATGGCTAATGCTGTTTTCCCAACCCCTGGTAAGCCGTAGAGAGCAAGACTAGAATGCTCTAACAACTGCTGTTTGAGTTGCTCAAGTAGGCCATCACGTCCGATCAATTTGTTCATACCCGTCAACGGTGGAGGAAGTCCAGGGTCATATATGCCCATTCCATCAGATTCCTCATATGGAGAGGATAGAGCAGAGGTGCAGTGGGGAAGCAAAAGGAAAGCCAATCCTTGATCCTGTGCTGCATCAGTAGCCTCAGAGATATGCTCAAAGCCCTTATCATCCACTCCAAACAGGAGATGGAGCGTTTCCTGAATGGATGGAGGAGGAGTTAAGAGGCTTTCCTCCCATTTTGCCACCGTAGCGGCTGTTGTTCCAAGGACTTTAGCAAGCATGGCACGTGACCAGCCGCGCCGTTCTCGTTGTAAACGAAGGTGAGATATCATGCGCTGACATCCTCCTCTCTTGCAGCATGGCTTTTCACTAATACGCCTGTTGCCTTTATAAAATGAAATCCTCACTGCCAATTGGTATGAAAAAGAACATGTCTGCTAGTAGGGAGTAAAGTTGTCCGTTAGTTGACGGTTCCCTGTCATTGTATCATATGGGGTTTATCTGTCATACTCATAGACAAGAAGTACTTTTCACTCGCTGCTTCTTGAAGTAGAAGACAAGTAAAGGAAAAGGTACTCTCACAGTAACTGGTGATAGTTCCAAATTTTGGACGGTTCATCATTTAAAGTGTTTGTACCAGGAAATGTTTCGGAGAGAAAACTGGAAGTTTTGTGTGTCTAATGTGGTTGTGACCATCATGGTCTCACTTTCCACGGTCAATCAGATACTCTAGTTACCGAGATACAAATACTCTAGGAGGTTTTATACATCAATGATGTTTGAAGGTTCTACGGGTACTGGAGACGGCTAGCCTCCTGTGCTTGTCTTGATTGATGGGTGGAAGATTCTCTTCCCATCCACGGACGGGGCGCTTATCTCCCGAGTTGCTTGTCCTAGTGAGTGCACAACAATGTACGGAAAGAGAAGGAAACAGATGCTAGAAACGGAAGAATACGACAGTGAAGTCGCTCGCCTCTTGGCTCGCTTTCGCGCCGAATATCAAGCAGCACAATGGGGTTTCTCAGGATTAGCATTTGGTACTTCGCAGCATGAATTTATCACAGCTAAAATGGAAAATATGTGGAAGGTTCATGCAGAGTTACATGATTTAGTAGGCGATACGGCAATGAAAATGATTGCCGAGAATTTAAAGCAACTTCCTGATGAGGTTGAGTAAAATCACATTAGTGATAAAAACAAATTGAGCATTTCAGATGCAAAATCGATTTTATGACCATTTGTCAAGTTTTGAAAAAGCAAGGCTGGGGATCTTTTCTCCCCAGCTAGCATACTCCCAAACCCTAGGTGAAGGATACGCTAGTTACAAGCACATGTCTTAGGGTTGTATGCATGAGAGAAAGACTTGGACAGATAAACTTGTCCCCACTCTTTTTCTCTTTCCGCTCCGGGAGCGGATGAGGCTACAGACACAGACTTAAATAGTTCGTTATCGGCCTTGTGTATTTGTTTTAAGGAGGGAGACAGCATGATATCAACTTTCTTACATGAAGACATCAGTTCACCAGTGCGTATTAAGGATCTTCAGTGGAACACCCAGCAGCATACGATTATTGTCAGAGATAGGATGGTTACACTAACGGCAACAGAGTATCGGCTGCTGTTCCCTTTACGCCATGGTGTACCTGTTACCTACTCCGATCTGGCTTACATCGTCTATAACTGTACTGTAGATGAGAAGGTACGTATAATGATGGATAAGCATATCGACCGCATCCGTGGTAAGCTGCGGGGTACGGGTATCTATGTCTATTGTGTCCTAGGCTATGGATACTTGCTTCTCCCTGAGGTCGTCCCACCAGAGGATCTCTAAACTTCCTTG
>CBJMBI010000041.1:0-14674 GCA_966427955.1 uncultured Ktedonobacterales bacterium | reverse complement strand
TTGCGATTAATCAAGGACAGTTCACTAAAGAAGCCTTCCAATGCTTTTGCCAGATCATGGAGTTCAGCCGCCTCTCCCATAGAAATCTCATGGCCGGGATGAGCTACATGATAGAGTAATTGCACGGCAGGGTGCCTAGTTGATGTTTTTTCAGGAGACGAGGGACCAAGCAATGAGGCCCGCATAGCATCAACGTTTGCATTGACCTGCTCTAACTGTGCTATATCGATAAAACTTGCTGGTTTGGAGATATTTTGTTGTTGTTTTGTACCGGCCTGACTTCCGTCCCATTGTCGCTTTGCCTGCTTTCCAGCGGCACAATAGCAAAATTTCGGGTTGGTCGAATCGGAGTTTAGCAGACCAGTATCATCGCAGATTGGACAAATAGGCATCGGGTAACCTCTCCTTTTACTAGATAGAGCGTTAATAAAATAGTTGTCCTACAAGTATAACATCCATTGGTCCTTAGACAGGAGACAACAATCTGTTCTATGCTATGAAGAACTTCTTCCAAGCCTTGCCCTCCTATCTTTCCATGAAGCTTTATGCGATAGAGGGAATCACCCAAAATAGCTATATTATCTGAGCAAGACTCTGCCCACACTCAGTGGTGATAGCTCTAGATCCCAAGCTTGTTGATGCCCATCATTTTAGCATGTGGCTGTACTCAAATGTGTGACATACTAGAGGGAGGACATCGGATCTTGGATAGATGTCAGTCAAAAGAAAGGTGAGCTTATTGCATACTAGTAGTTATTCTCTAGTTTACAGGAATTTAAGAATACTATGGTTGATTGGTTAGGTCCCATCGTCGGTATTGTTCTGATAGATCTGGTATTGAGTGGAGATAATGCAGTTGTCATTGGTGCTACTGCCTCTACATTGCCCCCACGCCAGCGTCTAACTGCCATTGTACTAGGAGGGGGAGGCGCAATTCTATTGCGCATTTTTTTTGCTCTTGTTGCTACTATACTACTCCAATTACCGTATTTGGGGGTAGTGGGTGGCATTATACTGCTTGCTATTGCTATTCGTCTCCTTGCTGATCGTGCTACTACGCTGTGTCATTCTAAGCGTCTTATCTCCCCTTCCAAAGAAAAGACTGATACAGCTGCCCTTGCCTGTAAGTCAGACTCCAAGGGGCTTTTCATGTCCATCTGTATGATACTCCTCGCTGATGTCATGATGAGTCTGGATAATGTCTTAGCTATAGCTGGGCTTGCTGGAGGCAATCTGGTTTTTCTCGTTGCTGGTTTGGCGTTAAGTATTACTGTCTTATTAACAGGAAGTGCATTAGTAGCTGCACTCATAGTACGGCTACCTTGGCTACTAGATATTGCCTGTTTAATCATAGGTTGGACGGCTGCAAATATATTTTTGGGTGATGAGACCTTACAGCCTTTTTTTCAACTTTTTCCTTGGGTGAATGTCATTGCTTATGTTGTTGCGACAATCGTGATCCTTATAGCTTACGCCTATTTCTACAAACGAGCCAGCAAATTGAGCCACTGATTCCGAAGGGGAGAACCAAGCTAAGCTTGACCAATACAAGAAAAGATAGGCCTTTCTCTATTTGAGATTGGGTCTATCCCGTGGTAGGATATCATTGAGGCAACTAAGAGCAAGTCAAGCATGCTCTTAGTACATGATATGCACACACTTTTTGGAAGAGAACGAGGACCAACCAATGGAAAAGGGCATGCAGCAAGCATCTCTAGATCAGGTAAAACATTTGATTGTTGTGGGCAGTGGCAAAGGAGGAGTGGGCAAATCCACGGTAAGTGTGAATCTTGCAGTGGCTCTTGCCAGACAGGGAGCCACTGTTGGCTTGCTTGATGGGGACACCTATGGCCCCAGCGTGCCTTTGATGCTGGGCATTCGCAAACGCGGTGAGACCCATGGTTGGGGAAACACGCTCCCTCTAGCCCACCGCCAGAAGCTCTCTCCCCAGCAAATGCTACAGCCCCTTATACGTTATAGTGTCAAGGTGATGTCGGTAGGTTTCTTTGTTGGTGAAGAACAAGCAGTAGCCCCCATGCCTGATGTCCAGGGATTACTGATCCGCCAACTGCTCTCTCTGGTGAATTGGGGAGAATTGGACTATTTAATTATCGACTTACCGCCAGGTAATGGAGAGCCACAGGCAACACTCGTACGTGAACTACAGTTGTCAGGAGCAATCCTGATTACAACCCCCCAGGATGTGGCACGCATTGACACTGCTAAAGCGTTAGCAATGTATCGCTCAGCCGGTGTACGCGTGCTTGGTGTAGTCCAGAATATGAGTGGTTTTACTTGTCCCCACTGCGGCGAAGTAGTAGAGATTTTTCCAATAGGCAGAGAGATGGCATCTCTGGATAGTCTCCCTGTGTTATGTACTATTCCATTTTATCCTCCAACTGCTACTAGTGGCGATAAGGGGCAACCCATCGTCGTTAGTCTCCCTTCATCTCCTGCTTCCTCAGCTTTTTATGCCCTTGCAGAAACCATATCCGGTGCGCTGAACGGTAGACCGTAAATTGGCCAAGAAAAAGACTTGAATATTCGCATATTTTCATGCATACTACCTCTTAGTATGGAACAGCTTGTATGTAATTGACATGCTGTCCCTCATTATTTAAAATGCATGTCCCTTAATCCAAAAAAAGACATGAAGGAGGCTGGATGCCACTACCCGACGAGATCGCCCAGACTACTGAGGCCCTTGAAGGACTCCCCCGTATGCCCGGCCATCGGAATCTTCTCAATAAAAGACACGGGTATACGCTCCAAGAGATGCAAACAGATGTCCTGCCATCGGTGACGCCCGATATTTCAACAAGAGTCACTTGGTGGCAAGCAAGGCAGTTTCGTGAAGAGAATGAATATTTGCGCCCTCTGCTAGAACAGCAGCGTGCTGAAATGTACCTGCTTACCAGCAAGTATAATGATTTAAAAGGCCAGTTCGACAGAGAGATTGCAACTATCCATCACAGCCACCAGCAGGAACTAGAACACTACCAACAGCATCTCCAGAATGTCATAGCCGAACACCATCATCTGCGTACTGCTTACAAAGAACTCGAAGATCACTATCAGGAACTCTTCCATAATTTTCAGGAATGTGTCGAAGAAGAAGCACAAAAGATGCTTCTGCAAGCGACCCAAACAGTTCTCGAGTCACCTGAGAAAGCTCCCACTTTATTTCCGGATCTTGTGAAGACAATTGAGCAAAGTTGTCAACAAAAGGAAGATCAGTCTCTGGCTGAGATGCTCTCTCTCAAACGAGAAGTTTACCGTATAGCCCAACTGCTAGAACACGAGCATCAACGACTGAAAGATGAATATCAACAATTGCTCACCCAGCAAGATAGTATGCAGAAACAAGCAGAATCACGTCAAAAGGCGTTACAAGCTCGCTGGAAATTCGTTTCTGTTATGACATCATTGGGGCTTGTTACCTTGTTAGTTCTCTTTCAGTTTTTCTTCCTCTCTCTCTTTCAGATTCATCTGACCGCTGCTGTATCACTTTCTATTATGACTCCTGTGCTTCTCTGTCTTCTGCTAGCTCTCGCTCTAGCAAGACCTGCAGGCTTGTTAAAACATATGCATTTAAGCACATCAGAGAAGAAGAAGATCAAAAGGCCAAACAGCAGGTAATAAAAGAATTTGGCCATAGTCAGCATGTCGTCACGAGAGAGATTAAAGAAAAAGATAGACCTACTTCCTCCCTAGCTTCAGCTCTAAGGGAGGTCAGCAGGTCACAGGTAACTAATCAGCTCAGCAGAGCCTCCATTTGCGAGAGATAAGACTCGAAGAGTCCGAAAGCCTGGCGTATAGGTTCGGGGGTGGTCATGTCAACACCAGCTTTTTTCAGCAATTCGATACTATAGTCAGAGGAGCCCGAGCTGAGAAACTTCAAGTAACGATCGACGGCGGGCTGTCCCTCATGCAGAATCTGCTGCACCAGTGCTGAAGCAGCAGAGATACCAGTTGCATACTGGTAGACATAGAAGTTGTAATAGAAATGAGGGATACGTGCCCATTCGATGCCAATCAACTCATCAATTACAACTTCTCCTCCATAATACTGCTTATTCAAGCCGGTATAAATCTCCGTGAGCGTATCAGCAGTTAATGGTTGGCCCTGCTCTGCATAGTTATGAATCTTCTGTTCAAACTCGGCAAACATGGTCTGGCGATAGAGCGTCCCACGAAGACCTTCTAGTGAGTGATTGAGTAGCGAAATGCGCGTAGCTTGATCTTTGGTATTCTTGAGCAAATAGTGGGTAAGCAGACCTTCATTGAGCGTCGAAGCAACCTCTGCCACGAAAATGGTGTAATCGCCATACTGATAGGGTTGATTGGTTCGTGTGAAGTAGGAATGCATCGAATGCCCCAGTTCATGCGCCAGCGTGTACATACTCTCACGCTTATTCTGAAAGTTCATCAGGATAAACGGATGCGTTCCATAGGCCCCACCGCTATAAGCCCCACTCCGCTTGCCAGGTGTTTCGTAGACATCGATCCAACGCTGCCTAAACCCTTCTTCCAAGATTTTACAATAGCTCTCACCCAGTGGTGACAGAGCAGCAATAATCGTGTCTCGCGCCTCTTCATAAGTTACCTCATCCTTTGTTTCTTTAACAATAGGAGTATAGAGGTCATACATGTGCAACTCGTCAAGTTCAAGTATACGCTTCCGGAGCCTCATATAACGATCAAGCAAGGGAGTATACTTTTTAACTGTCGCTATAAGGTTATCGTAGACACTGACGGGAATATTGTAGCGGTCTAGAGCACGCTCTCGGCAGGTGGCATAATTGCGCTGACGGGTGCTGAAAATGTTGCCCTTGACCTCAGCAGCAAGTGTCACGGCAATCGTATTACGTTGTTTGAGAAATGTGCCATGTAAAGCCTCAAAGGCATCTTTGCGAACCCGACGATCAGCACTGCGAATGAATATCTGATAATTGCCCTGAGTTAGCTCAACGTCTTCTCCCTGCTCATCCTTGATTGTAGGCAGCTTCAGATCAGCGTTATTAACCATACCAAAAATAGTAGCTGGTGCCTCAGTAATTTCTCCTGCCGCCGCCAAAACTGCTTCAACCTCTACTGATCGAATATGAGGTCGTTGGCGATTGAGAACATCCAGTTGTTGTTTATAAAGCGCTAAGCCAGAAGTTTCCTGGATGAACTGATCAAGCGTCTCTTGAGGTATAGCCAGAATTTCTGGATCGATATAGGAAGCTACGGTAGAGGTATGGACAAAAAGCTGTGTGGCACGATCTGCCATTCCCTGATAGGTACTATTCGTAGTATCCTCATCCTTACGCATCGATGCATAACAATAGAGGCGTTCAAGAGCTTCAGTTATTTCATCGCGTTTTTGCAAAACCTTGAGGAGTGCTTGCCCACTTTGTGCCAAGGTTCCTTTGAGTGCTTCCAATTCAGGAAGGCGCTTCTGAATGGACTGGAAAGCTTGTTCCCAATCCTCATCACGTGCAAATATGGTTGAGAGATCCCATGTGTGTTCTGTTGCGATATCTTCACGTTTCTTTAAAGCTAACACTGTCATGACTACCTTTCTATCTAAAGCCAGAAATTTGCTAGCTACATAATAACATACCGCTTAAACTGTCCCACCATACTCGCTTGCGGTTGAAGCACACCGAATAACTGTTGTATTCTATAGCAGAGATTATCAAAGCAAACCACATTCCTGTATCCACTTCTCATAGAAATTTTAGAAGAACAACGTCTATAGTCGTTTTTAGTGATGAGCCCCTTTGCTTGCTCCAAAGTGGCCAAATTGCAGGAAGGAAGGAAGGAAGAAAACCTTGCGAAGCTTCTCATTGAAGAGCTATCTTGCTCTTCTCATAGTTTTGACTCTGCTTTTCCTCACTCTTTCCCCAGCTAGTGCCTTGACAGCATCACGGAGCAAGTTGTTTCTGTTTGTGCAGGGGATAAACAGTTCTTTGACAGCACAGCAAGCTGCTGCTCAAGGTGGAGATGGAACTGACCCAAACTTCTTTGATAGTGGAGGCCTTGGCACATATTTGCAATCTCAGGGATTTTCAAAGGCCCGTTATTTAGAATACAGCTATGCACCTCTCGGTTCCACTAATACTGGCCAGCCCAAGCCTTATACCTGTCAGGATACCTACGACTATTCCTTAGCTACTCATATCATCAGCCTGTCTCAACAAATCAACTCTGCTGTACAAAATAATCCCAATACTGATGTTTACATCATTGCACACAGTATGGGAGGGATTATAGCCTTTGGATACTTGGCATCATTACTAGAACATGTTGGAAATGCCGTACCTCTTCCCCGAAATGGATCAACGCTTAAAGCAGTTATTACCTTAGACTCACCACTAGGTGGTATGACAGACAATCTTGACTATAAGAAGCTTGTTTTTTTTCGAAGTCTCTCCTGTGAAAGATTAAATGCTTTGGATTCAATTGCTGTAGATCAGATGGAAGCCCTGTTCCAAACTGCTACTTCTAGTACAGCCCAAGGCGCTACAGCAAGCATTGTCAAGGCTATTCTTAATGGTGGCTATCTCTCGAATCAGAAGGTTGCTAATGATGCCAAGCGAGCAATGATCACTGTTCTTACTATTGGCAACACCTATGACCTGCTCTGGAGATTAAGCGTATGCAATCAACAGTTCAATACCAATATACCAGACTTTAGCAGTACTCAATGGCTACAAGATGAGGGAACTCAATCTCAAGTGTATAGTCGAATGTTTGCCTCAGGATTTACAAACTGCTTTATTGGACTCCTCAATTATGGAAACCATAATGATGTTTTCTATACATCTACAGTAGGACAGGCAATAGTTCAAGTTGTCAATGGCAGTACACCCAGTCAGTTGCCCCCTGTCCCTTAGAACATCAGATAGATTCCAAAGAAGAGAGACTACGACAGGCCAAACATTGATGCTAGCGTATCAGCATGCTTATTGTCCGCTTGTTTTAGTGCAGCCAAATACCGTCCAGTCGTCGCTAGAGATTCATGTCCCAGCCGAGCCTGGATATCGCTTATCTTAGCTCCCGCATCCTCCATCGTACGTGCCCAGGTATGGCGAGTGACGTGAACTTTGGAGATACCGAGGTGCTTCTCACAGATATTAGCAACTGAGCGAATAGTCAGAGGTGGCAGGACTGTTAGAAGTCCATCCTCTTCTCGGGCAGCCCGACGGGTAAAACTAATCCAGAGCGGTGCATTTCCATTCAGTGAGCGCAGGTTTCGGCCATAAGCCATAGATAGCCACTCAAGCAGTGCACTGGCAACCGGAGTAGGCAATGTATCACGCATCGTTTTGCCTCCTTTACAATGCTCAAAGACCAGAGTAATTTTATTTCCCTGGACCAGCACGTGACGCCAGCGAAGTGCCACAACTTCCGATAGCCGTCTACCTGTTTGCAATAAAACTGCTAGTAGCGCATAGTCACGCGCTCCCAGCTTGGTACTACGATCGATGGCTCGCATTCTTTGTGCAACTTCCTCAGGATCAAGGGGCTGAGCATGTTTGTAGGATTGAACTTTGCTACGCTCAATAGTGGCAATTGGATTACCACATGTAAAAAAATTACGCTTGTTGGCAAAGATGTAAAAACTACTTAGGACTGCTAGACGCTGATTATAGGTTGACTCGGCAACAATTCTATTTTTGACGGATAAACCAGCAAACCCTTGCGCTGCTAGCGCAATCTCAGCAACTGCCTCACGACGAGCTTTCTCCGTGTCCTCCCGTATGTTTATGTACGGATCAAGATCTCGACCTGTTTGCCAGAGTAAGCGACGAAAGGCTGTCAATGTATCTTCGTAGGCTTTGCGCGTCTTCTCGCTACCGCTGCGGCGCGTCTTAGCTTCAAGCCATGCCTTAATGGCAATTTCAATGTGTGAAATTCTGGCAGGTGTGGTCAGTGATTGGTCGGTCATACGATACCTCACAAAAGCTTTGCAACTTCTATTTGCATTGTATCATCCCACTTGTGAGCTGTCTATGGCACCTCGTGCGTTTCAAATCTGACCGATTTTGTGCCCACCAATGTACATATTGCATCTGTCACCTGAGACAGTGGCCCTTTTTCACAACTACTGCTCAGTTTCTTTAGAATGAATACGAAAGTGAAAGTCAAAGCGTGTCTATTTAAGACGTTTAGCATCATAATCTTAGCTATTGGGAGGACATCATGGTACATTTTGGATGGAAAGCAGGACCCGAGCAGTATGGCCCGGTTGAACTGCTTGACTACGCTATCGCAGCAGAAAAGGCAGGCTTTGACTTATTAGATGTTAGTGACCACTTCCACCCGTGGAGTGAGGCCGGACAGTGCCCATTTACATGGACTTGGCTAGGCGCTGCAGCAGTACAAACAAGTAAGATCCAGATTGGAACAGGAGTCACATGCCCTATATTACGGTACCACCCTGCGATCATTGCACAGGCAGCCGCAACGGTTTCATGCTTTGCACCAGGACGGACCTATCTCGGATTAGGTACTGGTGAAGCACTTAATGAATATTCGTCAACCAGAGCATGGCCAGAATATCCAGAGCGACTAGAGCGTCTGCTAGAGGCAATCCAACTTATTCGTGCATTGTGGAGTGGCCAGGAAGTTTCTTTCAAAGGAAAGTACTATCAAACACAAAAGGCAAGACTGTATACGCTTCCAGCCAAGCCTATTCCCATTTACATTTCAGCACTGGCTCCACATAGTGCCACGTTTGCTGGTAAATACGGAGATGGGCTTTTCTCTGTTGGTGGTAAAAAGCCAGAACTTTACCGCCAGATGATCCAGAATTTTGAAAACGGAGCAAGAGAAGAGGGTAAGGACCCATCATTTATGCCGCGTCTGATCGAACTCAATGTTGCCTATACAGACAGAATAGATGCGGCCATTCAGGAACAGATTAAATATTGGGCAGGAACCTATATCCCGGCACTCTTTACCCAAAAGATCTATACTCCAGCAATGTCTCAAGAGAATGGCGAGATTGTCGACCCTGAGATAATTAAGAAGACAGGGTGCTTCTCATCCAGTCCCGATGATCACATCCAATTCATACAGCAGTATATTGAGCTAAAATTTGACAACATCATCCTTCACTCGCCTGGTCCAGATCAGCGTGCTTTTATTGAACGCTATGGCTGTGATATACTGCCAAAGACACGCACACTGGCCCCATCACAACCCGTATTGAGATGAGGGAAAACAAGTCAGGATGTTGGACAAATCCGAAAGGTGCATCCCAACCTGGAGATAGCCTATCAATTAGAAAGAGGAAAGCAATGACAAATCCCATGCAGATGAAACTTGAACTGGTCGCAGTGCCTGTCTCAGATGTTGACCGCGCCAAGGCTTTTTATACGGAAAAGATCGGCTTTCACGCTGATCACGACCATCAGGTCAGAGAAGATCTACGCTTTGTCCAATTGACCCCTCCCGGTTCGGCCTGTTCCATCGTGATTGGGGAGGGCATCACCACCATGCAACCTGGATCGCTCGAAGGGCTTCTCATGGTAGTCTCGGACGTGAAAGCCGTCCGCGAGGAGCTGATCCAACGAGGCGTTGACATCAGTGAGATCGACGTGCAGCCCTGGGCATCTTTTGCATATTTTCGTGATCCCGATGGCAATAGCTGGTCATTACAGCAAATCCCCAGTCACACCCCATAATACCTCCCAAGTATGCTCATCATATGGGTGTGCAGTGAAGGGAGTGTCACCGGAGAAATCCAGTGTTCTTCTTGTTCCCAAGAGGATAGCCCACTCGTTAAGAAAGCAGACACAACAAGAACAAGAATAGAAGATTGCTGAAAAATGGCCGATAACCTGACCCCATTTAATCCAAACCGTCAGAAAGAGGTGACACTTCAAGCTGAAGGCGCACAGGTTTGCCAAACGCTGGCAGTTCCTGGAAGTTTACAGCTTAATCCTTACCCTCTCATTATCTGGACTCCCCGCTTCATCATTATCTTCTTTCTCGTACTCGTGATTGGTCTAAGCACAGCAAGTATCCTCACCCATGGCTGGCTTAACGCATACTATCCTGCTGGCTGGCCACTGATAGCATATACAGCCATGAATCTAGGTGGCTGGATCGCTGTGTACATATGTACTCGCTCACCCTGGGTACGCTTAGGAAGTCTATTTGGATGCCTATGGGCTATTATGATGGGCCTCACTTTCGCCATGACAATGGTTCTCTCTGGCTCCAACACTACGATCCTGACTCAAACAACCGTGACAGCAAGTACTGCGCTACTTGGTAGTTTTCTTTGTCTCTCTATTGCACGTGCACCATTCCAATACTGGGATCGCATCTTCTTCCTGCTAGTTCCCATTATTAGTAGCATGACTGTGATTGCACATTTCTTGATTACTCAGAGTGCAGCACACTCATTTTTCCTATTAGAGGAATATATTACAACAGTGGAACTTTGGACATGCACTGCAATCTGGTGGCTCCGTTTGTCATGCTGGAAAACACAGCCAGGACCAACATTTCTACTGGGCATTGCACCTATTATTCAACTCACGCTTATAAAACCAGTAAACATTAACACAGAGAGTAGCGTCTTCTTTTCACTTTTTATGCTATTAAGTATTTTTCTTGGAATCTTACGCATATTTCAAGAAGAATTTATCTATCGATCGATCGATAAAAAATTCGTGTCTTATGCTTATAAAAAAATAGAAGATTACAATTAATCATCCCTTTATAACATTGTGCAAAGTAAGAATGATGAGAATAGCACTTGTTGCATTGTTCAATGCATGCACAATGATTCCAGGCCAGATAGAATTGGAATACCAGCGCAAAAATGCTAATGCCAAGCCAATACAAAACAACACAGCAAAGGATGCAATATCTTGATGAACGAGCGCGAAAAGAAATGCACTTGACAAAATCGCTACTCCTACCGGCATACTGCGCAGAAATCCCATAAAAATGAAACTGCGGAAAAATACTTCTTCACACACTGGGGCTATTATACTCGCAGCCAAAAGGGTTACATATGTCGATATAGGAGCGGTCCTCCCATGTTGTAAAACGACCTGATCATTGGTTTGTAGGGATAGATGCAAAGTAGTAATGACTAATTGATAAATATAGTTAACTAGAAAAAAAGAAAGGAATAGTAGGATCATCCAGGGTAATACGCGCCTTACATTAAAGCTCCTAAATCCCAAAACTTGCATTATTGCACGTCTATCTCCAGAAGATGTTTTCTTAGCGAAATATGCAGGAGCAATCAGAAAAATTCCTTCTCCCATCAGAGCATAAACAAAGTAGACTAGGGCTGAGATCAAATCAACTTGGAGCGAGATCGGCGCAAGCTTTGTTCGATGAACAGATGATGTACTAGAAAAGCTGACCAGTAGGGAGAAAGTTATATAAGGCACTAATGTCCAAAAGATTCCACTGAACGTCTGCCAGATCGTCCAGGGAGCTTGATCCAAATGTTGTTTTAGCAAAAGAGCACTCCAATTTTTCACTTTCTTAATTATATCATTGCCAAGACTTGCTTGTCTGCACAAAGCCCTGACCTTGCCGCAGAAGATATTGACAATGGAACACTTCTGAGGTAGAATGCCTTTACAGTACATTGAAAATAGAGTAGTGTTTGCGGGCCCTAAAGTCAATTGCTCCTTTTAGATAAGTGCACCGGCGCTAGGCTCTTCAACCACTGTACTGTGATCAATGTTGCCCTTGGATCAGCTCGCACCTTCTATCCACACCTCTCCAAATAGAGAAAGCGCAAGAAAAAAACCTATAGCCAGTGGCAAGAACTTCAGTGAGCCCCCCAGCTCCACCACTCTCCTGAAATGAATCCGCTACTGCCTATACCAATCCAGAAATGACAGGACGACTAGTCCTTGCAGAGTGTCATACAGGAGCATCACATACTACCGTATTAGGAATCTTCCGGCTTTGACCGGGGACTTGTAAAGTAGCTAGATACATAGCAACAAGGAAAGGATACCTACTTGGCAGGGACAATCGGCACTCATCCGTCAGAAGATTCAAATTGGCGCAGGCATAGAAATGCTTGTCCATTTTATCGGGAACGCTGGTTTCCTTGTAACGAGGTTTCAGGAGAGCCAATGTATCAGGTTTTTTGCTTGAAAGGTACACCTCCTGAAACAACAGCAGAGCAAGAGAAGTGTTTCCGTAGTAAAACATGCTGCTGGCGGCTTGCAAAGCAAAAGAAAGGGAAAGAAGCCGACGAAGTTGCATCGGCTTCTCAGAGTTCTCCCTAAAAACCTTATTGAGGTATTATTAACCGCGTTCGCTGGAATTGTAAATATAGTGCTCTAGGATATCTTCGTATTCAAAGAGTTCTTCAGGCTTGAAGAAACGCGCAACCTCAGCCTCGGCAGTTTCCAGCGAATCGGAGCAGTGGACAAGGTTCGCCTGTACACTTAGGGCAAATTCACCACGAATAGTACCAGGGTCAGCCTCACGAGCTTTCGTTATTCCACAAAGCAGACGGACGGTACTTACAGCGTCGGTACCTTCTAGGCAACAAGCCACAACCGGCGTACGCTGCATAAAGCTCTTCACCTCTGGAAAGAATGGGCGCCCAACTAGATGACTATAATGCTCATCTAAGAGTTCTCCTGAGAGCTGCATCAGCTTCAATCCTACAATTTTTAGTCCTTTACGCTCAAGACGAGCAAGAATTTCACCAACGAGGTCTCTCTGGACAGCATCGGGTTTGAGTAATACTAATGTACGTTCCATAGTTTTAGAACACCCTTCTATATCTAATTTATTAGCCGTTGATCATCTGCATGAGTTGCCGACAAGCCTTTTTCATCTCTAAGCGTACACGCCCAGGATTACCTATCCCTTGAGTGATCACCATGAGAATAAGATCATCGGCTTCCTGCATATAAACCATACCAGCTTTAGTTTCGATCATGACCTGACGTGCATCGCCAGTATTCACTTGCGCTGTATAATTGCTAATAGAACCAAAGGTGGCCGCCGACAGCGCACCAATCATTTCCTCGTCCTCACTACGCATTACACCAGCAACAATCAAGCCATCCTTACCGACGAGGATTGCATTTTTCACTTCATCAAGCTCAGTTAACCGTTGCAAGATTATTTCCACGCTCGAGTTTCCTCCCTCTCAATGACTTGCGACACTCACACGTAGTCAGCTTCTTGCCTTTTTGGCCATGGTCAGTGCGCTATTGTAGGCCTCCATTGCTTGCAAGTACTCCCCTTGATGCATGTAAGCATCACCTAGGACACGGTAACCAATAGAATATTTAGGAGCCAGCTTGAGAAGCGCGCGTAAGTTACTAATGACCTCTCCCAGCAATTCAGGGGCACCTCGTATCACCAAACGATAGTCTTGCATTGCTTCATCATAGTCTCCAACTAGTTGGTGCTGATACCCCTTGAGCAAACGCTCTTCATAGTTTAAGTTTTTACTCTCTACAGTTTTGCTCACCGGGGACTCGGCTCGCCCTCTGGTACGCACTTGACCAGCACTACTGGCATGATCACGGGGAGCTATGGATTGTGCCATCGACTGTAAGCGTACAGCAGGGCGCTTCATAGTTGTTTCTAATTCGTTCTCAAGGAACGGATTTACACTCATACCCTGACCATTCAAGGCTTCCATCTGTCCGCTAATTACAGGTGATGGTGCAGAAATTTGGGTTGGTCCAACTTTCTGCCTTGACATGGCTTCTTCTGGTACTGGAGGTGTATTCGGCTGTTCTGGTGAAGCCTTAACAGGCCTAGAAACTATTGGTGTGCGAAATGCATGGATAATAGAAGACTCATCCGATTCAGACATTGAACCCGAGCGTAATTCCTGAAGCCAAAAAGGCTCGGCTGAAAAATTGGCCGTATCTGTAGGCGGTAAAGCAGAAGAGGCAACAGGCTTAGCCTCACTAACAGACTCGTGGAACATCATACCAAGCTCTGTCAAAGCAGATGGTAATGCCTGCTTTTGAGGCATTTCTTGGGCAGGTTGTGACATCTGCTGAGTAGAAAGAGGGGTTATAGTTTCTATTGACTTAGCCTCCTCTACTTGAGCAATTGTCGAAAGTGAATTTGGCTCCATGGCAATAAAGCCTTTTGCATGCAATTGCTGCTCCAACTCTTCTAATGTCGCGATGAGATCCTGTTCCATTTTCTCAGAAGAATTGGATATAACTTCAGGCAGTGGCTTAGAACCTGATTTCTTGCCTGACTCAGATGCTGCCAACTCTATCTGTGGGTTAGGATCGACCATCGGCTGCTTCTCTGGCTCCGATGTAGATGCCCACCATGGGTCAGAGGTAGCTGGTTGAGTTGCAGACTCGGACATCTTCCAGGCATCATACGTTACCGACTGCTCTTCTAGCTTTGCTTCCCCAAATTCATTCCCTAATGCATATCCTATTGACTGCTCTTCTAGCTTTGCTTCCCCAAATTCACTCCCTAGTGCATATCCCACCGACTGCTCTTCTAGCTTCGCTTCCTCAAATTCACTCCCTAGTGCATATCCCACCGACTGCTCTTCTAGCTTCGCTTCCCCAAATTCACTCCCTAGTGCATATCCCACCGACTGCTCTTCTAACTTCGCTTCCCCAAATTCACTCCCTAGTGCATATCCCACCGACTGCTCTTCTAACTTCGCTTCCCCAAATTCACTCCCTAG
>CBJMBI010000040.1:0-14734 GCA_966427955.1 uncultured Ktedonobacterales bacterium | reverse complement strand
CCTTTGAAGCGTTTTAATCGTGGATTGGCTCTCTTCAGAGGTAGCAAGTTGCTCTTTACTAGTGGTGGCGCTAAGTCCTTGCGATAGGCGCAGTTGACGCAACTCATCCTTAGCATGATCATGTGCAAGAGTATTGACAGGCTTTGGAAGAGTATTTGTAGATAATGGGAGAGGCGTGCGTGCTATCGCTTTCGAATTAGGTACAGCCGAGGCTGGCTGTAGAGAGTAATCAAAGATAACCTTGATTGCATGGCTGCGTGCCTTACGAGTAGCAGTGATCAAAGCATCCTTATAGCTGTTCAAAGCGAAACGGTGAGTAATCAGCTCTTCTGGATGGATGCGGTCTTGTAGCATCAGTTCTGCTGCAATACTAAAAGTGGAAATGCGCTGCTGGCTTTGGGGAGGCCAAGTTTCCATGCCATGAGAAGTTGCGCCAAGCAGATTGATTTGTTGGTGCCAGATAGGTGTCAAATCGATATGCATCATATGCAAATTTGCGCCAACTAACACAATTGAAGCTTGTGAACAGGCCCAGCGTAGCGCATGATAAAGAGAGTTGCGCTGGCCTACAGTATCATAAATAACATCATAGCCGCCCAACAGTGTCCGATTACCGAATATACCTCGATACAGTTGTGCTCCAGTAACCTGTTGCATTTCACCATAGCTATCAGTTGGATGGATAAGATAGGTTGCACCCATGCGCTTAGCTAGCTCTCTCTGAGGAGCATAGCGAGCTAGTACACTAACCTTAGCTTCTGGGACAAGTGCGCGAATAACCTGTAGAGTAAGTAAACCAATCGTGCCAGCCCCAATGATCAGCACCTTATCACCAGGTTGGGGTAGGTGACGCAGAACAGCATGGACTGCTACTGCTGTCGGTTCAAGCAAAACCCCCTGCTCGTCGCTAAGTTGCTTAGGAAGTCGGAAGAGTTGTTGTTCATGAACAAGCATCTCCTCGCTCCAGCCACCGCCAATAGGTTGGGGCCCAGGAAGCACTCCCTGCTCACAAAGATTATAATTCCCAGCTTTACAGGAGCGGCAGGGAGCATAGATACCTGTAGAAATACAATTAGGAGCATTTTGCAATACCACACGATCTCCCACTTGCAAATGCTGAACCTCATTGCCTATTTCAACAACCTCGCCCACAACCTCATGTCCGGGATAAGTATATGGGTGTCCTGGGAGAGCAGCAGGAGCAATACGAGGATCTGCATCGGCAAAAATGAGATGGAGATCACTACCGCAGATACCTGCTAGCCGATTACGTACGCGCACCCAACTTGCAGAAGGAAGAGGTTGTCGTGGAAGATTCTGCACCTGTAGTGGTGAAAAAGACGAGTAATATATATCAGGATAAAATAAACCAAATAATTTGGTCAAGAAAACACGTTTTGGTTCAAGGTATAATGTTGAGATCCACATAAGAATAGCGTCCTTTATAAGAAAGTGTTGGGTTGCTCTATCTATCCCTTTTTGCTCCTAAGCTAGTGTAACATGGAGTACAAATGTGGTCAAATGTTAGGTAGTAGGTATCTTCAAGCGTATACTGCGAGAAGCGTTAGTCAGCATAGGGCAAGGTTACCTTGAATTCTGTCCCATATTCGGCTGAGCTACGAGCAGTAATTGTCCCCTTATGGGCACGGACGATAGCTGAGGCAATCGTCAAGCCAAGACCAGCGCTAGCCGAGGAAGTCGTCGATGAACGATGGTGCCCACGATAGAAAGCATCAAAGATATGCTCGAGATCTTCTGGCGTAATACCTTCCCCATTATCTTTAACCAGAATAGTTACCTCTTCATCCTGCTTATTGAGCTGTAGCAGGACTATCCCATCGGGACCAGAGCGACCATATTTGAGAGCATTATCAAGAAGAATAAACAACAGTTGCTTAATATGCTCTCTGTCGGCTTGGAGTCCTAAACGTGTATTGGTATGAACATCGAAGGAAATCTGGCGACCATCATTAGCACGTGCGCGGATTTGTTCAAGGCTCTCTGTTGCCAGTTCGATGAGATCAATATACTTCGGCTTGAGCAGATTTTTATCATCCAAACGAGCAAGTGTCAGCAGACCATTAATAAGATTAGTCATGCGCTCATTCTCGTACTTCATTCGTTCTAGAATGCGTGTTGCTGTCTCAGCATCATCTTTTGCACCACGCATCAATAGCTCAGTGAAGCCACGAATGGATGTAAGAGGTGTACGTAGTTGATGAGAAGCATCAGCAAAGAACCGTCGCAAACGCTCCTCTGAGGCATGTTGCGTATCTTGTGCACGTTCAAGTTTATTCGCCATTTCATTGAGACTACCAGCCAAGCGATCAATCTCATCCTGGGGTGGAAGGCGGAGAGGAAGCCGTTCACGTTGTTTGAGATCGCCAACAGCAATGGCCTGAGCTGCATCTGTGACACGCCAGAGAGGGCGTAATAATATCTCAGTAATAACCCATGTGAGAGCAGTGCCCAAGATAGTAATAATGACTACAGTACAAAAAATCGACAGGGAGGATGTTTGCTGATATGTTAGAATAACGCTCATAATCAATAGAAGAAGCAATAGTAAGCAATAAATCGAAGTGAGCTGTACCTGTAGACTAAAGAATGGTCGGAGCCAAGAAAGAATTTGGCTCTTTGGGTCTTTAGAAGGCTCTGGTTCTTGCGCAGAGAAAGACCCAGCCATGTGAGGATTTCCCCCAGACATAGCGGAGTCGGAAGAAGTCATCGCATTCTGTGAGAGTATCTGTGACTGCTTTATGGCATTGGTGGAACTTGATTCGAACATATGTTCAAAATCCCCTTGCCTACTACTATATGCTTCCACTCATAAAAAACGTAAAGTAAAATTTCTCAAAGGATAAAGAACCACTATACAAAGTCCTACCCTTTGAGAATATAGCCCACCCCACGTACTGTTACGATTAAGCGGGGGGAACTCGGTGAATCTTCAATCTTCTCTCGCAAGTATCGAACATAAACTTCAATAATATTTGTTTCTCCTAGAAAGTCATAGCCCCAGACGCGATTAAGAATTGTCTGGCGGTCAAGGACCTGACGAGGATGACTCATGAACAGATGCAGAAGATTATATTCAGTGGCCGTCAATTCAATGAGATGTCCCCGACGACTAACCTCGCGGGTGGCAGTATTCATCTGTAGATCGCCAAATGTCAGGATTTGCCCTGCCTCGCTACCACTCTGGGCCGACTTTGCACGGTTTTGACGCCGAAGAATTGCTTTAATACGTTCAAGCAGTTCATAAAAGTCGAAAGGTTTTGTTAAATAATCGTCGGCTCCGGTTTGTAGCCCAAGAATACGATCACTCACTTCATCTTTGGCAGTCAGCATCAAGACTGGAATATCATTAGTCGTAGGGTTATGGCGCAGGCGTCTACACACTTCTAGCCCATCAATGCCTGGCATCATAACGTCGAGGATAATTAGATCGGGACTGACGCGTTGGGCTAACATGAGGGCTTGCTCACCATTGGATGCAACCTCAACCTCAAACCCTTCATAGCGTAGACCGAGGCGAATAAGTTCAATAATATTCTCTTCATCATCAACAACGAGGACCTTAAGTTGAGGATTTTCCTGACTATAGTTACTTGGCCTGCGAGTTTCTTGTTGCATATTCTTCGCTCTCCCATTGTACTGTACCGCTTTACACTGCGCTGCTTGTTTAAATAAAAGAGACTAACCACAAAATACAATTGTGTATTGGCTTTCTCCATTATACAACGAGCGTGGAGGAACACAGTCAAAGACTCTATGGGATAAAAGCCCGTCCCCTTGCAAAAATATGCATTCCTTCTGAGAGTCTAGGGATGTAGGCCATTGACATGTATTCGCTGCTGATATATTCTAAACGAGAGGAAAGTTGACGGTTTTAAAATCGAGAATCCGGCACTTTGCCCTCCAGAAAGGTCCCAAGATGAAGCTTACAATGAAGGGAGACTATGGCTTACGAGCCATGCTCGATATGGCCGCATATTATGGGCAAGGGCCAATTGAGAGCGCAGATATTGCCACGCGCCAGCACATTCCAGAGCAATATCTCGATCAAATTCTGATGGTCTTACGTAAAGAAGGCTTAGTTAAAAGCGTTCGTGGGCCAAAGGGTGGGCACCTACTAGCAAAACCTCCCAGCCAAATTACAATGGCCCAAGTGATGCAGGCTCTTGAGGGATATGTCCCACCGATGGAATGTCTTCCAAATCCAGACTTTTGCAAGTTATCCCCTGGCTGTGCATTGCGAGAGGTTTGGCAAAAGATAGATGCCATGACTCAGCAGATACTCTCTTCTACTACCATAGAAGAGTTAGCGCAGCGGCATCGCACTGGTAGTACAGAGGAGACCATGTACTATATTTAGCTCTGCATATTTAAAGCTCATTGTATGTAAAACTGATAAATAATGTTGTGGATGTGAGTGGTAGATAGATGTACTAAATGTACAGAGGGAATGTTAGTGCGTGGATGAAGTATCAGAGAAGACCAAACTAATCGCTATCATTGAAGATGACGTGAAATTAACTCAAATGTTTTGCGGCGCATTGCAGTTCTTTGGTGACTGGCGATTTAAGGTGTATCAGGATGGAAAAACGGCGAAAGATGAGCTGCCTCTAGTGGGAGCTGACTTAATCCTCTTAGACGTGGGGCTACCCAACTTGGATGGGGTCTCTCTCTATAAAATCTTGCGTGGGCATAGCAAGACGAAAAACACGCCGATAGTTGTGATAACTGGTAGCCGTGACTGGGAACTGCATCGTATGGGGCTACGAACCGGGCTCCTTCTGCGCAAGCCATTTACTATGAAAGATCTGGTAAGTATTATTCGTGCTTTGCTGCCGGAGGAGAAAGAGAGCTAGCAACACATGATCCATTGGGCGAAGAGTGTCGCTGATCTAGTTGGTCATACTCCTCTTATAGAGTTGGAACGTTTTAAGGCTGCGGTAGGTGGAACAGTAGCAACCCTTCTGGCCAAGCTTGAAATGTTCAATCCAGGGGGGAGTAGCAAGGATCGTGTTGCGCTGCAGATGATCTGTGAGGCTGAAGCTCAGGGATTGCTACGACCTGGGAGTACAATCATCGAGCCAACTAGTGGTAATATGGGTGTTTCGCTGGCCTGTATTGCTTCAGCGCGTGGCTACAACTGTATCCTGACCATGCCGGACACAGTGAGCTTAGAGCGTCGTCTCCTCTTACAGCGCCTAGGTGCTCAGGTATTATTGACTCCCGCTGTACAGGGCATGCGTGGAGCCATCAATAAGGTCATCGAATTGCGTACCACCTTGCCAAATACCTGGTATCCTCAGCAATTTTATAATCAGGCCAATCCACGTGCTCATAGCGAACACACAGCTCTTGAAATCTGGCAGCAGACAAAAGGTGAGGTTGATATCGTAGTCATTGGTGTAGGGACGGGTGGAACCCTGACCGGAATTGCGGAAGGATTGCGGGCCCATAAGCCTGGATTAGTAGTCATTGCGGTCGAGCCTGCCTCATGTGCCATTCTCTCTGGAGGGCGTCCTGGCCCACATCGCATCGAGGGTTTGGGCTCTGGCTTCATTCCTGATACTCTACGTGTGGATTTAATCGATCATGTAATTGCTGTTACTGACCGTGATGCAGTAGAAACAGCAATCCAAGTAATGAAAGCCGAAGGACTTTCTATTGGTATTAGTAGTGGGGCTGTAGCGTGGGCCGCATTACAAGAGGCACGCAAAGAGCAAAATCGTGGCAAAGTCATAGTAACAGTCTTTCCCAGTGCTGCCGAACGCTACCTACAGACAATTCTCTTTGATGATCTCAGAAGTGGCAATGCACGTGCTTGAACGCAAAATTTCGTAAATTTGTGCGTTTAATTGTGATCCTTTTCTGCTTCTGAATCGTTAATAAAACAAGATGGAAAGTATTGAGCAGCATCCAAAACTGAAACCAAAGGAGGGCGCAAAGCGCTTCTCTCAATCCGGCCAACGGAGTAGATCCCCGCAACGGGAAAAACTGATCGCGCAGCTTGCACAGGACACATATCGTTTCGATTTAGGGCGTGTACAGTATTCACGTATTAGAACTATAGGACTACTTTTCTTTTGTGCTCTAATCATTTGTGCCTGTATCGGTATAGCTGTAGGTCTCCTATTATGGAAAAGCTATCGCCATGATTTTACCCCCTATTTAAAGTGGCAGGATGCTCTGCTTAGCCTCTCCTGGTTTATCTCTTTCATTAGCCTGGGGGGAGCCGTGATGGTAGTGCGTTTTCTACATGCTCTGCATGTAGGATATACCCAGGGTATGGTGACATTAGTCAAAAACAGTACTATTACAGTACGTGACTTATCAGCTGAGAATCTGAAAAATATTTTCTGGATTATGAATAGCGCATTCTGGTGTTTTGTCGCAGTATTAGTTGGCCTCTTGCCTGTCATGCTCATTGGTTGGACATTGCATCTCCCAAATCTCATCCTTGCTATAGTGACGACAAGTATTGCCATTCTCCTGAGCCTAGCTGGACTAGTTGTGAGTCTTGTTGCTGCATCATTTATTATCGTTGGCTGTATTGGTCTCATCTCATTTTGCCGCAAACTAGGCTCATCGCATACGTACCAGCTAGACCATCAAGCTGCGATTAGGATGGATAACTTGACTTTAGCCATCACATACCCAGGTATGGCGGAGTCCGTCGTCGATATGAACCTGTTTGCAGCTAATGATCGGCAGCGACTCGTATCATTATTGCGCAAGCGATGGATGAATACTGAGCAGATTTGGAGTTCTGATCTAGACTCGAGCCATACTCAGAGCTTATCGCAATACTCTGATTTTATATAATTACTCGGTATCCTTACTATCGATTATAATCCAGCTTCCACTCTGATACGCCATTTATGCTGACTTATCTGGACTCTTCTTCTCCGCAATAATTCACGACCCTAGATTTTGGGAGTCAAAAGTATTGACATACCTCCATTTATGGAGTATAATTACCCCTTGCCAGTAGATGTATACTATTAAAGAGTGGCGTTATAAATCTTCGATGATCTATAGCGCTAGTATAGATCAGGCTAAGAGACAGAACGAAACAATACATTGCTCCCCAGATGATTATGAGGACATTATCATAGATAGACCACTTGGCCTTTGGCCTTTCGACCCATGCCCTTTCTCGCACAGAGTGCAGTGCTTAGGCGTCCAGGTAGGTTGGGTAGAAAGGACAACGTGGCATTTTTTGTTGTTTCTTATCTGCATTAGCTTACTGTCTTTCCGTCTGATCAATCTCCATCGGAGGGGAGAGGTGAGTGGGGCAATTGGCAAAAAATTTGTATTGTGTATAGTCGTAGGAGTAACTGCTTACCGAAGGTCATAAGCGGTTACTCCTCGTTGTGATAGACCGTTTCACAACACAGAAGTCACTAAAGCAATTATCTTTTTTTTCCGTTTTCGTTGTATTGAGGGATGCGAGTCTCCGTGTCTCTCAAATCCCTCTATAGGCAGTCAGAAGTGCCACTGGCAAGGGTGCAAAGTATTGAAGAGTAATGCTGGGGCCCTACATGGTGGGCAGTAGATTGTGCTTATCGCCGAGCAGTTTATTATTGCCACGTGAGGGGTCCAATTTATGTCGCCCATGGTTAGCCAATCTGGCTGCAAGCAAACCCGGTAACCAAGTGGGGTTTGGGCGTTCCCAGCACCTAGGAGGTGCAAGGAAAAAATGTCCTCCCGCAAGGGATCGTCTAAGGCACAGGCAAAGAGTGCCCAGGCCCTAAATCAAGAATGCGTCATTCCCCATGCATGAATGTGCATGGGGGGTGTGGCGCGAGGTTGGTGAGAGGAGAAATTCCAAATATGGCAGTTAGTACAAAGGCCATAGCATTTCCAGAGCGTGTCTCTTTTGCTCGTATTCCTGACATACGACCCATGCCTGGTCTCATTCAAATTCAGCTCGACTCCTTTGAATGGTTTAAGAAAGAGGGTTTACGCGAACTCTTTGCAGAAATCTCTCCTATTGAAGACTTCACCGGCAAAAATCTAAGTTTGGAATTTATTGTACCACCTGAACCCTTTGGCAAGCCAAAATATACTGAGGATGAGTGTCGTGATCGTGATTGCACGTATGCTGCTCCTCTGAATGTGAAAGCACGTCTTGTCAGTAAAGAAACCGGCGAAATCATCGAGAAGGATGTCTTCATGGGTGATTTCCCCTTAATGACTAAAGATGGAACGTTCATTATCAACGGCGCTGAGCGCGTAGTAGTGAGCCAGCTTGTACGCTCTCCCGGCGTCTACTTTACAGTAGATGAGGATGTCTCAACTGGTAGAAAGCTCTACTCTGCCAAGCTGATACCGGCTCGGGGTGCATGGTTGGAATTTGAAACCAGCAACAAGAATTTATTAACAGTTAAAATTGATCGCAAACGTAAAATCCCTGTCACAACATTGTTACGTGCTGTTGGCAGCTTAGGAAAAGATCAATGGCATGCTCTAGACGTCGATCTTTCGACTGATCAGGGTATTCTTGATGCATTTGCTGATGTAGACAATGATTCTACTATACGGTATATACAGGCAACACTCGAACGCGATCCAGTCAAAAAAGAGGATGAGGCGCTGCTAGAACTCTATAAGAAGTTGCGCCCTGGTGATCCTGCTACGCTTGACAATGCGCGTTCGCTTGTTAAGAATCTATTCTTCAATCCACGACGGTATGATCTAGGCAGCGTTGGGCGTTACAAGCTCAATCGTAAACTTGATCTCATGGTGCCACAGAGTCAGCGTATTTTAACCCTAGATGATTTAGTCAATATTCTGCGTCGGCTAGTTGCACTCAATAATGGGCATGGCCGTAAGGACGACATCGATCATCTGGGCAATCGCCGTGTGCGCTGTGTAGGAGAATTGATCCAGAGTCAGTTCCGTGTTGGCCTATTGCGCATGGAGCGTGTCGTTAAAGAGCGTATGAGCATTCAGGAGCCTGGTCAAGCGACGCCCAATGCCCTGATCAATATTCGACCAGTTGTCGCCGCTATGAAGGAATTCTTTGGCGGTAGCCAGCTCTCACAGTTTATGGATCAGACCAATGCCCTGGCAGAAATTGGCCATAAGCGTCGTCTCTCAGCTCTGGGTCCTGGTGGTCTCTCGCGAGAGCGTGCCGGCTTCGATGTGCGTGACGTGCATGAGTCACACTATGGACGTATCTGTCCTATTGAAACGCCTGAAGGTCCTAATATCGGCTTGATCGGAAACCTAGCAACCTATGCACAAGTCAATCCCTATGGTTTTATCGAGACTCCCTATCGTAAGGTCTACAAGCGTCTCAAGGCCAACGATCCAAGACTGATTGGACGTGAGTTCCGAGGCGTGTATGGCCGTGAGCGGGAAGAAGTCAAGACCCCAGATGGGCAGGTACTGATCAAGGCTCGCACAAGGGTGCGTATCGATGAGAAGCTAGCAGCCCGGCTAGCCCAAATCCTGGGGGATGCTGAAATACGTGTCAAGCCCTTTGTTGGTGATGAGGTTGATTATCATACTGCCGATGACGAAGAGAATTTCTGGATTGCTCAGGCTAATGCAAAGCTAACTGAGAATAATGAGTTTGCAGAAGATCGCGTACTAGCCCGCTACGAGGGTGAGTTTGTGATCGAGAATTCTGACAACATTGACTATATGGACGTCTCACCACGTCAGATGGTGAGTGTAGCGACCGCATTAATTCCTTTCTTGGAGCACGATGATGTCAACCGTGCACTGATGGGAGCGAACATGCAGCGGCAGGCAGTGCCTCTGTTGCGTCCGCAATCGCCTATTTGTGGCACGGGTATTGAGCGACAGATTGCCATTGACTCTGGCCAAGTGGTGGTCAGTGCTGTCGATGGCGAGGTAACCTCCGCCACAGCACGGCGCATTGAAATTGTTGATAAGCAAGGCGAGGTCCATTCCTATCGTTTACGCAAATTTGTGCGTTCCAACGCGGGAACTTGTATCAACCAGCGTCCAATTGTGAAAAAGGGAGATTGGGTTGTTGCAGGGCAGGTGATCGCTGACAGCACTTCGACTGAGAAGGGTGAACTGGCATTAGGCCAGAATATCCTAGTAGCCTTCATGAGTTGGGAGGGAGGCAACTTCGAAGATGCTATTCTCATCAGTGAGAATATTGCCCGCGAAGATCTCTTTACCTCAATTCACATTGAAAAGTATGAGATTGACGCACGTGATACCAAGCTAGGCCCAGAAGAAATCACACGAGACATTCCTAATGTAGGTGAAGAAGGCCTGCGCAATCTCGATGAGCGCGGCATTATCTATGTAGGAGCCGAGGTTGGGCCACAGGATATTCTCGTTGGTAAGATCACGCCAAAAGGCGAGACAGAACTGACGGCTGAAGAGAAACTGTTGCG
Source organism: uncultured Ktedonobacterales bacterium (assembly GCA_966427955.1). Lineage (GTDB taxonomy): Bacteria > Chloroflexota > Ktedonobacteria > Ktedonobacterales > Ktedonobacteraceae > DASYAN01. The sequence goes on along the minus strand of CBJMBI010000040.1, from coordinate 4,337 downwards.
TGCCATCTTTGGTGAAAAGGCGCGTGAAGTCAAAGACACATCTCTGCGTGTACCGCACGGTGAGCGTGGCAAGATCATTGACGTCAAAGTCTTCTCGCGTGAAGCAGGAGATGAATTACCTCCTGGTGTTAACCAGTTGGTACGTGTGAGTATTGCACAGAAACGCAAGATCGGTGCAGGAGATAAAATGGCGGGTCGCCATGGGAATAAAGGTGTCATTTCTCGTGTCTTGCCGATAGAAGATATGCCCTTCCTACCTGATGGAACCCCAGTTGACATTATCCTTAATCCGCTGGGTGTGCCACACCGTATGAACATCGGTCAGATCATGGAAACGCACCTGGGCTGGGCGGCGCAAGTGCTAGGATTTAAAATTGCCACTCCCGTTTTTGACGGAGCCAGTGAAGAAGACATCGAAGAGTTCCTCAGACGTGCAGGTTTGCCTGAGACTGGAAAAATCCAACTGTTTGATGGCCGAACTGGTGAGCCCTTTGATCATCCAGTCACGGTTGGCTATAACTATATGCTTAAACTAGCACACCTTGTTGAAGATAAAGTCCATGCTCGCTCGACAGGACCATACAGCTTAATTACCCAGCAGCCACTCGGTGGAAAAGCACAATTCGGTGGTCAGCGCTTTGGTGAAATGGAAGTATGGGCATTAGAAGCTTATGGTGCTGCTCATATCTTACAAGAGATTTTGACAGTCAAGTCAGATGATGTTGTGGGCCGTGTCAAAACCTATGAAGCAATTGTCAAGGGTGAGAATATCATGGAACCAGGAGTTCCTGAGTCCTTTAAAGTTCTCGTCAAGGAATTGCAAAGCTTGGGTATTAATGTCGAAGTCCTCAACGAAGATGAGCAAAAGATTCAGTTTGTTGAGGATACCTCGAATGATGTGATGCCTGAACTTGGCATCAATCTATCCGGTTTCGAAGGAGATCAATAGTTAATGCATTCGGTTCCCATACCGAGCTGTTCGGTTCGCATACAGCCAATTTGGACTGGCGGACCGAATAGCGAGCCAGTCTCTAAGAATGGGGGACCGAATGTATTACGGAGGGATTGAAAATGCTCGAAGTCAATGATTTTAATGCTATTCGGATTAGCCTTGCCAGCCCCGAGCAAATCCGCAGTTGGAGCTATGGCGAAGTAACGAAGCCGGAAACTATTAACTATCGTACACTCAAGCCTGAAAAAGATGGTCTCTTCTGTGAACGTATCTTTGGACCCACTAAGGACTGGGAGTGTTACTGTGGGAAATATAAAAGAGTACGTTTCAAAGGTATTGTCTGCGACAAATGTGGAGTAGAGGTCGCACGCTCAAAGGTGCGTCGTGAGCGTATGGGTCACATCGAACTAGCATCTCCAGTCAGCCATATCTGGTACTTTAAGGGGACGCCAAGCCGTATTGGTTTACTGCTTGATCTCTCACCACGCAATCTCGAGCGTATCTTGTACTTTGCGCTCTACGTAGTTACACACGTAGATGAAGAGGCTCGCCAGCGTGAGTTGATGCGCCTTGAAGAGCAGATGATTGAACTGGAGCAGAATCTCGATGAGAAGGTTGTCGAGCGCGTCAGTGCTTTACGTCTCCGGCGTGATACTGCCATTCGCGAAAGTGAGCAGCGCTTCGGAACCGTCGATCGTGTGGAGGTTGAGCAGCGGCGTGAGCGCGATCTTGAGGCTGCTCGTCAAGCTGAGACCGAGACACGTGCTCGCATTCGTGAAGTGATTGGCAAAGTTGCTCAAGAAGAGATCATTTTTGCTCCCAATGATCATGTCCTTGTCAAAGAAGGGGAAACCGTTACTCCTAAGCATATCGAAGCGCTTGAGCGTGTAGCGGAGGCTACTCGCAACGCTATCGCGGAGCAGGCACGTCGTGAACTAGAAGCTGCTCAATCTGAAGGGCAGCGTGAGATAGATCGTCTGGGCTTCGAATACCAAGGGCAGATCGATTCAGCGCAGTCACAGGTAGAACGCGAGCGTGTTGATGCCCGGGCACGGCTCGAACAGCTCCGTCGTGATCTCGAAGGCCTGAAGAAGATGGATCTCCTACAGGAGAGTCGCTGTCGTGAACTCAGAGACAACTTCTCCGATGTCTTCCGAGCTGGTATGGGTGCAGAAGCGGTGCGTGAACTCATCTCCTCCATTGATATGGACAAGCTTGCTGCCGACCTGCGCCACGAGATCTCAAGTACTGTAGGACAGCGGAGAAAGAAGGCCACTAAGCGTTTAAAAGTCGTTGAGGCTTTCCGCAAATCGCACACATCTCCTGAGTGGATGATCCTGACGGTCTTGCCAGTCTTGCCACCGGATCTGCGCCCAATGGTGCAGCTTGATGGTGGACGCTTTGCAACTTCGGACTTAAATGATCTCTATCGGCGTGTGATCAACCGGAACAACCGCCTCAAGAGGCTGCTTGAGTTAGGTGCTCCTGAGATCATTATCCGCAATGAGAAACGCATGCTACAAGAAGCATGTGATGCCTTGATCGATAATGGACGCCGTGGTCGTGCCGTAGCTGGATCTGGTAACCATAAGCTCAAGAGCCTGTCTGATATGCTTAAGGGTAAACAAGGGCGTTTCCGACAAAACTTGCTTGGTAAGCGTGTTGACTACTCGGGCCGTTCCGTGATTGTGGTTGGGCCAGATCTGAAGCTCCACCAGTGTGGGCTGCCAAAACGTATGGCCTTGGAACTCTTCAAACCATTTGTGATGCGTAAGCTGGTTGAACAGAACTTTGCTCATAACATCAAGAGTGCTAAGCGCTTCGTAGAACGCGTCAAGCCAGAAGTGTGGGACGTGCTCGAAGAAGTCATCAAGGACCATCCTGTCCTTTTGAACCGTGCACCGACGCTCCACCGTTTAGGTATTCAGGCCTTCGAAGCCGTGCTCGTAGAAGGAAGTGCTATTCAACTGCATCCACTCGTCTGTTCAGCATTTAACGCTGACTTCGATGGTGACCAGATGGCAGTCCACGTCCCGCTCTCAGACAAGGCGCAAGACGAAGCGCGGCAATATATGATGTCAACGCGTAATCTGCTCTCCCCGGCTCGTGGGGATCCATCGATCGGAGCTAGCCAGGATATGGTCTTGGGCTGCTTCTACTTGACTCAGGAGCGTCCCGATAAGCGCGGCGAGGGCCGTGTCTTTACGGATGTCACAGAAGCACTATTGGCCTATCATCATGGGGTTGTTGATTTGCAGGCTCCAATCCAAGTTCGCTTGGGCAATATGGAGGTTTATGATCAACCACCTCCAGTAAAGCCTGTCTCCTATGGAAGTGGCAAGCTAGTCAAGACAACGGTCGGTCGTATCCTCTTTAATGAAGCTTTGCCAGAACGCTTGCGTTATCGCAACTACGCCATGAAAAAGGAGTATTTGCGGCAAGTAGTTGGTGACTGTTTCAAAGAGTATGGCCGTGTCAAGACCACTGAATTAGCTGATGAGATCAAACGACTCGGCTTCTCTTATGCAACCAAAGCAGGTACAACCGTCGCGATCAGTGACGTTATTGTACCCCCTGGTAAGCAAGAGGAACTCATGAAAGCCGAGGCCAAGATTACCGAACTTGAAGAGCAATATCATGATGGTCTAATCACTGAGAATGAGAAATACCAGCAGACGATCAGCACCTGGAATGAAGCGATCGAGAATGTTACCAAGATGGTAAGATCCGTTCTGGACCCCTATGGCTCAATCTACACGATTGCTGAGTCGGGTGCCACGAAAGCAAAGTTCCAGCAGATTCGTCAGCTATCCGGTATGCGTGGTCTGATGACCAATCCATCTGGTAAGATCATCCCCATCCCTGTACGTGGAAACTTCCGCGAAGGCCTGAGCGTATTGGAGTACTTTATCAGTACTCACGGTGCACGTAAAGGTCTGGCAGATACAGCGTTGCGTACAGCAGAATCAGGCTATCTGACCCGTCGTCTGATCGACGTAGCCCAGGATGTGATTGTCACAGAGGAAGATTGTGGGACCACTGATGGTATTCTGATCACCCATGAAGACTCCAGAGACATGGGATTGGAGAACTCTCGGGATCGACTAGTTGGGCGTGTCCTAGTTGAAGCCATACCAGGTTTTGAACACTTGGAGGTCAACGAAGAACTCAGTGATGAAGATGTAGACGAAATCATCAATGCAGGAGTCAAAGCCGTACGTATGCGTTCAGTCCTTACCTGTCTGGCTCGTCGTGGCATCTGTCGCAAGTGCTATGGGCGTGATCTAGCAGCTAACGCGCTGGTACGTACTGGCTCCGCTGTAGGAATTATTGCAGCGCAATCGATCGGTGAACCTGGAACGCAGTTGACTATGCGTACATTCCA
>CBJMBI010000039.1:0-14897 GCA_966427955.1 uncultured Ktedonobacterales bacterium | reverse complement strand
GGAACAAGAGTCACAATAGTGGGGAGCGATGGGAAGTCAGAAGGAGAGTTCCACTAGGAACAAGAGTCACAAGAGTCCCAAGTGGAACAAGAGTCACAATAGTGGGGAGCGATGGGAAGTCAGAAGGAGAGTTTCACTAGGAACAAGAGTCACAAGAGTCCCAAATGGAACAAGAGTCACAATAGTGGAGAGCGATGGGAAGTCATGAGGAGAGTTCCACTAGGAACAAGAGTCCCAACAGTCCCAAGTGGAACAAGAGTCACAATTGTGTGGAGCGATGGGAAGTCATGAGGAGAGTTCCACTAGGAACAAGAGTCCCAACAGTCCCAAGTGGAACAAGAGTCACAATTGTGTGGAGCAGTGGGAAGTCATGAGAGAGGAACAAAGGGAACAAGAGGGACAAGCGTCCCCATTGTTCCAAACAGTGGCAGCCGTTATCGGCCCTGAATATCCTTGCGGGTGACTGTCAGATAGCCAACAAAGCCGATAATCAAAATCATTAAGCACAGGCTGACCCACCCTGTTCCTAGTCCAAAGCCGCCCTGATCGAATGGCTTCCCGGCCCAGTCGGCAAACGAAGCGCCCAGTGGCCGAGTCACGATGTAAGCGAACCAGAAAGCAACAATCTCATTCAGACCGAACAGCCAGTAGCCCAGAGCCGGTATGGCGATCAATGCGGCAAACAGCACGCCCGAAGATAAGTAACCCAAGCCGAGGGTTGTCGCGGTCATATCACCTGCAGCAGTGCCAAGCGCAAACGTCGTTATGACAGTGGCCCAGTAAAAAAACTCGCGACGATGAGTAGAGATGCTATGGATGGAGAGAGTTTTCTCACTCATATACCAGACTGCAAAGATGACGGCAAGAGCGACTGTAAAGAAAGTGGTCGATACAAGATATGGAATACCCAAACCAACATGTAACACATCGGCTGCCATTGTGCCAAATATGGCAACCATAACAATGGCCAACCAGTAAATCCATGCCACATATCGACGTACTAAAAACTGCAATGCCAGAGCGATAACCAGACCAATGCCCCCGAGGGCTACCGCAATAATTGGATCGAGCTGGTGGGCCAAGTAGTCCGATGTCGTCTCACCCATAGCAGTGGTCAACAATTTAATGATCCAGAAATAAACGGTAACTTCCGGCACCTTTCTCATAACTTGCATTGCGAGATGCCTGGGTTGATCTGTTCCACTATGAGCACCAGAAGCTGTATGTAGTTGGTCTTCTATTATGGGTTTATTCATGTAATACTTCTCCTGATTAACAGCAATAGCGATATATGAATTTTCTTCATGGTATATATGGTGAGCAAAAATGTCAAATAAAATGGACGTTTAGACTATTCTAGACAAAAGGCTTCCTAATTGATACTATTGCGGGCCGCCGAATGGAGTAAAGTCCCGATCATCAAATTGTATCGAGACAGTAGCTCCTACTAGCTTGACGGCTATAAGGACTGCCCGCTATGATCCATGGACAAAACAAATTTGTACATTAGATTTAACTACTTACTCTATGCATTCTTTCAAAGAAACAAAACTTTCTCTCGTTCGAAAGGAGATCAATTGTGGCTGCTTGGCGCAAAAAGAATATAATGATGATGTCAATGCAAATGATGCGGCGCACAACCACCTCATTTGCAAGTTTTTTATTTCTCAACCTAGAGGGACAACGCTTATGGGTAGCCATTGCTGCCATTCTGACGATCATCCAAGTTGGATCTGATCTGGCACTAGCCTTTCCTTTAAAGATTATTCTTGATAAGGTCGTCAGTCATACGAACCCCACTATTCCTTTCACGAGCGGTATCCTCAGTTTCTTCGATCAATTTGGTAGCACAAAAAATTTGCGGCCAGGAGAGATTCATACGCAGTTTAGTATTATCATCTTTTCCCTCTGTCTACTGGTAATCTCCAGTTTTATCAACGCTCTTACAACCTATATTCAAAATTCAATTGCCTCAATTGTAGGAAAAAATCTGACTGCACAACTACGCAAAAAGCTATTTGATCATTTACAGCGTTTGACACTCGATTGGCATGATAAACAAAAGAAAGGTGATATTGTTCAACGTATCATTGGCGATGTGGCAAGCATTGAAAGACTGATTACAGATGGACTAATCGAGTTCGTTTCAGGAATCCTCACTGTGCTTGGCATTACAATTATTGTGCTACTTATCAGTGTCCAATTTACCTTATTATTTGCAGTAGTTGTGCCAGTTCTTTTTCTTATAGTCTATACATACCTCAAAAGAATTTCGTTGGCCGTACGTAAGGCTGTGATAGCTGCGGCAGAGGTCTCGAATGTTGCAACCGAGGATGTGGCAGCGATTTCCCTGATCAAGGGGTTTACGATTGAAGATCGCGAGTCGATGCGCTTCACTCGTTATGTTTCGCAGGGACGCGATGAGAGTGTAAGTGCTGGTGAATTGCAAGCACAAATTACTCCCATAGTAACCTTTCTGATTTCATTAGCAACTGCTGTAATCATTGGCGTAGGGACTTTGGTTGCAACGGGCAATACCTTCTCGTTCTGGTTTTTCACCATTCCGGCAAATGCCATTACCATCGGTACATTAACAGTGTTCCTTTCATACCTGGCAAAACTCTATGCACCTATTCGCAGCGTCTCACGTTTAGCAAACCTGGGCATCACTGCTGCTACAGGAGCAGAACGGATACAAGAAGTTTTTGATCAAGCGCCAGAAGTGACTGATGGACCCATAGCTTACAATGGGCCGACACGACTCAAGGGAGAGTTGAGCTGTCAGAATGTTATTTTTGGTTATATACCAGAGCGTCCCATTCTCAAGGGAATCGACCTGGCTATACCTGCTGGTAGCAAAATAGGCATTGTTGGACTATCTGGAGGTGGCAAGACAACGCTCATTAAATTATTCCCTCGCTTTTATGAAGTGCAGCAAGGTTCTGTGATGATTGATGGACTAGATAACCGTCTCTATCCGCTCAACATCCTCCGGCAAAATATTAGTCTGGTCTTGCAGGATTCTATCCTCTTCGAGGGAACCTTACGTGAGAATATTGCGCTAGGACGGCCAGATGCCACAGACGAAGAAATTATAGAAGCGGCGAAAAAGGCCTATATTCATAACACAATCATGATGTTACCGGATGGCTACAATACGCGTGTACGAGAGCAAGGGATGAACTTCTCGGGAGGACAGCGACAGCGTATCGCCATCGCACGAGCCATACTACGCGATGCGCCGATACTCATTCTGGATGAGCCCACAGCCAGTCTTGACGTTGAAGCTGAAGTTGAGGTGACGCGTGCTTTAGATCAGCTTGTAGTAGGTCGCACGGTACTCGTCATCTCCCATCGTCTCAGTACATTGGGCAATGTTGATGAAATCATTGTGCTCAAGGATGGACGTATAGCTGAACGTGGAACGTTTCAGGAGTTGAAACGTAAAGGAGGACTCTTTAGCGGTTTTCTTGCCGAACAGAATCGCTATAATCTGGATCGGGCAGAGAGTGAGTCAATTCTGCGTCCTACAAACATGCGTTGGCAGGAGCGTGAGAATGAGAATGAGGCAACAATAGTCAGACAAATCCCCCTGCCAGAACTTACTAAGGCTCAGCAGGCTCGCCTGTATGTTGAAATTGATGGCAAGGTGATTGGCCAATATCGGTTGGAGAAGAGCAAGCCGATGGTAACAATTGGACGGTTAGAGGTCAATGATATTGTCGTGCCATCGCGTAGTGTTTCGCGTATGCATGCACGTTTGTGCTTAAATGGTGATAAGTGGCTCATTGAGGACACAGAAAGTTTGAATGGACTGATATATCGTGGAGATCGTGTGGAGTATCATACGCTGATGAATGGAGACTGTATCCTCCTTGCTCCAAAGGCGGTGTTACGCTATGAATTGGTGGGAAAGCCTATAGGAGAAGTGGGCGGTGTGTGATGCCAAATCTCAACTAGTTATGCTATACTTGGCAACGCTACTATTGAAGGAGGAGAAATTAATCTCACGATGATCAGAACAGGAAAACGACAATCAACATCAGTATCTGGCCAATCTTGTTATCTCAAATGTGGTGCAGCCTTTCTCCTCTTATCACTCAGTGCTCTGGTGATTGCCTGTGGTTCAGGCAATACAACCTCTGCAGCAAACTCCAGCGGCCCACAAGTTACTGTCACCATCAAGTTTAACAATAACCTGTCTCCACTGGGCACGATGGCTCCCTATTTGTGTGGTGCTTGGGTTACTAACAGCACACCAGCTCTTAATGCTGGAAGCAAGATCCCTGTGTATGCTCGCTTCATTCACAATGTGAATGGCAACCCTGTTGGTGTTAACGGGGCCAGTGCAACCGCAAGTGTTATATGGGCTAATGGAGGTAGAGAGAGCCAGAGTACAAGGACCACGAGCGATGGATTGGCAGTTTTCTATTTTACGATACCCAATCAACCAAATATGGTGGGTAAAAATAATCTGGTTATGGTTTCATTCTCTAGTCCTGATGGACAAACTTGCCGTGTTGATAATCAGCCCCAGCCCGCTGCCTTCTTTACGTTTGTTGCTGCATCACCAACTCCCACGGCAACTCCATCTCCTACGCCAACAATGCCGAATCAACCAGTGATCGATATTACTCCACCAATCGTCATTCCACCTGATAAGATTCCTGCTGATAACGCTCGCGGCAAGCAGAAGCTAGTTCCTACTCCTACTTGTGCTAACATTCTTGGATGTTAGCAACTTTTGCAATGAGGATTGCGTGAAGTAGCTGACATGAGCCCTGTTTCTATTTGATGCGGATAACAATAGCACTAATATTCCCTTCTCCGCCAGCATCATTGGCCTCACGAACCAGCGTGCTCGCAAGTTTTTGGGGGTCTCCGCCTTGAGCTAGTATCTCCTGGATCCGCTCATTGCGGAGCATGTGCCAAAGACCATCTGTGCAGAGTAGGATGGTATCCTCTATCTCTACCTTCGACTGGAAGAGATCGATGACAACGTGATATTTTTGCCCCAGATAGTGAGAATGTTGGCGCCCCTGTGAACTCTTGGAGAGATTATGGGAGAAGTGTATGCCTGCTTCAACCTGATTGGCTTCCTGCGTATGGTTGGTTGGAATGCATGCGAAGCCCTTGTTTTTATTGTAGTAGTATGCTCGACTGTCTCCTATGCTTGCAACAAAGAGAGAGCGTTGATAGAGCAAAGCGGTTGTAAGTGTACTGGCCATCGTTGTATCATAGTCAGCATTGCGATGATAGATGACCTGATTGGCTTGCTGGACTGCATCCCTCATCCATTGAGCCAGCACAGTTTCTGGTGGAAGCGTCATCTGTAAGGGACGGCTTGGCTTTGGCAGACCTGTGGATATTGCGTTTCCAGTTAGAGACTGATTGGGAGAAGGTGTTGTTAGCAGTGGTAAGAGAATGTTGCTGATGGTTTCGATGGCGAGGCGGCTTGCCTTATAGCCACCAGCCGACTTTCCTTGTGGCCCTAAGAGTCCATCGGCAACTGCAAACAGACCGAAAGCATGTGGAGGGACAAAGCTGACACAGAGCCCTTGAGCAATCAGGAGCATATCTTCATTATCAGTTGCCTGTTGCCCAATATCACTCAGATAGCCGACCTGATTAACTTCGGTTACAAGAGCTGAGGTGTCACTTAGGTTGTGCCCACAGTAGCGACAAAAGCGAGAAGCTCTGCGATTTTCTCGCCCACAGCTTGAGCAGGGATGTTCTGGGATCAGGGATCGTATAATAATGTTCGTATTGTTTGCCGAGATGGTGGCATTTATTTCTAGTAGTGTTGGCAAAATGTTCTCGGTTTGTAGTGCTGCGTTGAGTGCATCAATAAATTCGCGCCCCGATTGGTAGCGTTTGGTAGGGTTAATATCCATAGCACGCATAATAACCGGGTCAACCATTGGAGGAAGTGATGGATTGAGGGCACTGGGAGTTGGTAGCTCTGCTCCCCGGTTTCTGATCATTGCTTGAGCAGGAAGCAGCCCTGTAAACATTTGATATGCAACAACTCCCATAGCATAAATATCGCTGGCGGGTTCAGCTTTACCATCCTTCTGTTCTGGAGCAATATAGTGTTGAGTACCCAAGGACCAACCTCTCTGGGTGAGAGCTTTTTCTTGTTGCATTGCACGTGCAATGCCAAAGTCTGTGACGACTAATCGTCCATCTTTCTGGTGAATAAGCAGATTTGAGGGCTTGATATCACGGTGAACGATCTGCTGGGGATGCTGATGAATGGCATCAATAGCTGCTGCAAGATCATTAAGATAACGTTGTGCTTGCTGGATTGGTAAGGGACATTCGCTCTCAAGTAAAGATTTGACTGTACCACCTATTATCAGAGGCATTGCTAAGTAAAGCAACTTGCCGTCCTGCCCAAAGTTGAGAACTGGAACGATGTTTGGATGCTTCAATTGGTGAGCATAGCGTGCTTCGCGGCGGAAGCGTTCAACTGCCGTATCTCTATCTGTAGTGTTGCTGCTAAATGTGAGAATCTTCAGGGCTACCTGTTCCATTTCAAAGGTATCACTAGCGCGATAGACCGCTCCCATGCCACCAATGCCAAGCAGAGTTTCAATGCGATAACGACCTGCTATGATTGCTTCGGGCAATAAGCATTGGCAAAATGGATTTGTACACTGAGCAGTTCCAGGAGGATAGTCAGCCTGGCAACGAGGGTTAGGACAGCGTGGCATAGCATCTCTCTTATCTTTGCTTAATTGTAGGTTAAAATGCACCTAGTGACCGGGACGATTATGCATGAGTAGTGTAGAGAAATGGTTAGCACCTGTCAATATGACGAGAAACACAGCAAGCTTTTGTCTGAGATTATTCAGGCAGAGTGAAGTTTTTTCCTACGTTGTCACCTGCTAATGATAGCGGTATAATCTTACCGTTATCTGGGTGGATTATTTCCCACACGCGTGGTCTGGAGAGACATACTCACGTGTGCTGTCATAGAGATACTCAAAAGGATAAAGAGATATCATGCTACAATTACCGTTAGTATTATTCATCGTCATGGTCGAAGTGTCGGTTGGCGCAGTGAGCGTGCTAGTCTTTCTTGATTGGCGAAATGAGGTCAAGCGCGGTTTTCTTGTCTCATACGCTTTTATTTATCTCGTCCTGGCCTGTCTGACATATCTGTTCCAGCAAAATTTTGCAACTGCAACATTGCTCAATACCTATTCGCAACTCGATAAAGCCTGGACAGGGCAAGAAGCTCTACCATTGTTACTTTTCTTCCTACTACTGCTTCCCTATAGCTTTTTCCTGCTCCTTGATAAGCATGCAGGTGTTAGTGAGGAAAAGGGTGAGGGAGAAGAAGAGCACAAGGAAGCTGAGCAGCAATCACGTTCATCTATCCTACGCATTCTGCGTCTGCTGAGTGGGGGGGCAACCATTATTGCAGGTTTAGTTGCACTATTTGTACTGGCTATGATCTTTCATCCTCTAATGCCTGGTGCTTTGGGTAGTATATTTACTATTGCCAGTTTCTTTGCAGGAGCATTTGCTCTTGGTGGAGTAATGACTGCCATGTGGCTGGGCCACTGGTACCTTGTAACTCCTGCTCTCTCAGAGCGTCCACTTTTGTTTTCTACGACAGTTGTTCTGGTAGCCATTCTGGCTCAAGTAGCATTTTCTCTTGCTGCTGGACCGACAATGCTCTTTGGTAGTCAGACAACATCATCTGCTCATCCTGCTCCCGTAGTCGTATCAAATCCTGCTTCAAATTCTGGCTCTGAGATCAAACCGCTCAATGCTCCTCAGATAACGCCACTGAGTTCGAGTGCGATTGGTTGGCTACATATTCTTGTTGGTTTTGTGATGCCATTGGTACTTGGTGGACTGGCCTGGAAGTTGGTTCGTGATCGCTCATTCCAATCGGCTACTGGTATGCTCTACCTCGTTGTAGTCTGTGCATTAGCTGGTGAGGCAATGGCTCGTGGCTTGTTCCTGGGGCATCTTTAGTCTTATAGCCTTGACAAGAAGATATTGTTTCTTTTATAGTAGTAGTGTTTGCTACTACTATAGAAGGTAGGCACTTGTGACAACAGCAGCTATTGAAGAAATGAAACACCTCGGTTTCACTGGAGCAGAAGCTCAGATCTACGTCTTTCTGCTTCAGTCTCCAGGTTCGACGGGCTACGAGATTAGCAAAGGCACAGGCTTGCCGCGTGCCAATACTTATCAGGCATTGGAAACACTAGTAGCCAAAGAGCGTATTACCGCTGTCAGCCCTGATCCTGTCCGTTATGTTGCTGTTCCTCCAGCACTCTTGCTTAGGTCTATCAAGGAAGAGATGCAGCACCGTTGTCACGAGTTAGAACAGCAACTGACGTCCCTGGAAAAACCGGACTGCGTAGGACATTTCTGGGAACTTAATGAACGGAGCAGGATCGAAGTCCGGCTGATTGAACTCATCAATGTGGCGCAGCACCGAATAGCGGCTAGCTTGTGGGCCGAGGACTTGGAGCGTCTTAGTGAGTATCTACAAGCAGCACATCGTCGTGGTTGCATGGTTATCCTCAATCTCTTTGGTGAGGCGACCGTAGACTTTGCTACTATTTATCGTCATGAAGGAGCCGAGAAGGTGGTCACTGGTCACGTTGTTGCTCTGGCTATTGATTTCCAGGAGGCTCTAGTAGCGTCTTTGGATGCTCCTGCCACGGGTGTCATCACTCAGAACCGTACATTGGTACGGGTGGTGGAGAAGCTCATACGCGATGAAGCCTATCTGGCCTCTATTTACGAACAGTTTTCTGCAGAATTGGAAGCGACCTTTGGTCCACATCTTGTAGACTTACGTCGTCGTCTCCTTCCCACAGCGGATGCTCAACGGCTTGTTGCGATCGCGTCGCTGGGTTCGCAGTCTATCCAGGAGAAGAATGTGTTATGACTGAATCTGTCACCGTCGTTGTTGGTACACAGTGGGGCGATGAAGGGAAGGGCAAACTGGTTGATCTGTTAAGCAATCGAGCAGATCTATGTATGCGTTTCCAGGGCGGAGGTAATGCTGGGCATACTGTTGTGAATACCTATGGCGAATTCAAGTTGCATCTCATCCCTTGTGGCATTTTCAACCCTGCTTGTACCTGTGTGATGGGTACGGGAACAGTCATTGATCCTCCCGCATTACTGGAGGAACTGGAGAGCCTAGCAAAGTGCGGTATTTCTGGGACAAATCTCTTAATTTCTGATCGTGCACATGTTGTCATGCCCTATCATAAACTATTGGATAGGGTAGAGGATGTCGCACGTGGTGCATATCGTGTTGATACTACTGGTCGTGGCATTGGTCCGGCCTATACCGACAAAGTAGCACGTATTGGTATCCGCATCCATGATCTCTTATCAGAAGACGTGCTACGTGCCAAACTAGATATTATCTTGCGTCGTCACAATACCGTTCTTACGACTATCTATGGTCAGCAGCCGTTTGATAAGGAGCAGCTAGTCTCAGATTGCTTAGCATGGGGAGAACAACTCAAAAGCCGCATAGTTGATACCATACCACTGATCCGTTCAGCACTTAAAACGGGAAAGCAGATACTGCTTGAGGGACAGCTCAGTGCTATGAAAGATATTGATTGGGGTTCCTATCCCTTTGTTACCTCCTCATCCCCTACTGCTGCGGGAGCTGCTGTAGGAGCAGGTATTCCACCACGTCAAATTAATCATATTATCGGGGTCGCCAAGGCATACAGTAGTCAGGTTGGAACTGGTCCTATGCCGACGGAACTAAAGGGTGATCAGGGTAATGCGTTGCGTGAACTCGGTGGTGAGTTTGGTGCCACTACAGGCCGTCCAAGACGTGTTGGCTGGTTTGATGCCGTTGTTACCCGTTATGTTGCTGAGATTAATGGCTGTACGGCTATTGCGCTCACCAAGCTGGATGTGCTAGATACCTTACCCGAAATCCCTGTATGTATTGCCTATAAATATAAAGGGGAGCGGATCGAGGAGTTACCTGACCCGGTAGTTCACGAGCAGTGTGAGCCAGTTTATGAAATGTTACCGGGCTGGCAGGTATCTACGCGCTCAGTCCAATCGCTCCAGGATCTTCCACGTAACGCTCTTGCGTATATCGAGCGCCTAGCCGAATTGATACAAACGCCGATCCACAGCGTTGGTGTAGGCCCACACCGTAGTCAAACGCTATTTTAGTGCCTATCCGAATAACCCGGCACAGCGGAAAGAGATCAAGGCACAGGCGAAATGGAGAAAGGCCATGTTGGGATTTACACTACTCTAGAAGCGGGTTCGAGATACTTCACACACAATTTTTCAATCCTGGCTTGCCTCCTCCTATCGGAAAGCTCCTATGACCTGTTGTAGGACGATTTGATTGCCACTGCCATTATCCTGAAGTGTAAGCACGACTATAGCCTTGTTAACTGGGTCGCCATTGTTATCAAACGTAATTTTGCCGCTAAAGCCTTGGTAAGCAGGAACCTTATCCTTGCCTAGCGATACAAGTGCATTACGCACTGCATCCCCTGTGATTGTGCCTTGCGCCCACTTTACCGCATAGACAAGGACTCCTACAGCATCATAGATCATCAATCCATTGTACTCGGGATTAGGTGCATTAGTAGTTACTAGGGAGCTTTGGTACATCAACTTCCAATCGGCGATGAGTAGAGGCTGCTCTTCCTGTGGCACGTTTGAAGCTGTCCATTCATTGATGTCAGCAAAAGTACTAAAGATGAGTCTGCGCATGTCTTCTGGATAATCCCTAGCGATTGTTGCATCTGCACTATTGCCCTCTCCTACGAGCAGCCTTGAGTCTATTGCATCGCCACCCACCACATGGAGTTGCCTAAGTCGAAAATTAATGGGATTTGTTCGTGCTACGTTGCCAATAGCGTGTGCTAGACGTACACCATCAACATTGAAACCTGCTAGAAAAATGGCATCGGCAGGAGTATTGCTGTTGATGTTGCTCTCAATAATCTGTTGATATTGATCAACAGTTGTTGTATTTTCGGTAAATGATTCAGTGATAAAAGTACCTCCAAGTGCCGTAATACGTTTTGCAACAGCATTCGCTAAGGAAACACTATAGGAGTCGGTTAAGTCACTCAGCATGAGTACCTTCTTTGCATTTAGCTGACTTACCATTAATGTTCCTAACGCTTGTCCCTGAACGTTATCGGGAGGAGAAACACGGAAGAAGTAGCGGCTGCTGCCGCTCAATTTCACACTGGATGCTGTTTGGGCAACCAGCGGGAGATGTACACTGGCAATAATATCACGTGCATCAATTGTCTGAGTGCTATTGTTCCAACCGACAACCCCAATCAAGTGGTCCAGATTGCCTACTTTCGAAACGCGATTGGCAAGAAATTGTGCAACCGTTGCTACATCTGTATTACTAGCACCAGAGTTGGCAATAATAAGCTGCAATTTCAGCCCATTGGGCAAAAGGTTATTACTATTAGTTTCATGTTGAGCCAAATATGCAGCATCTAATTGTTCGCGGACATCTCCGAGGTGGATAGCACTTCCATCAACGGGCAGGCCCAGTGCGAGAGTGACATAGGGAGATTTGTTTTGCTGAATATGGATATTTTCATTATAAATTTGCGCCTCACCGTCAGTCGGGTCAGCATTCACTGCCTGGTTGAAAAAACTCACAGCTGCACTCATATTTCCTTGCTGTAAGGCGTTGGCAGCCTGCTCCTTTAAGGCTGTATCTGTACGACCTGGATAGGTATCAAAGACTAAGCGCCCCCCACTAACACCTATGCCTTTCTTCTGAAAACTCAGCATTTCCAAGTTTAGCTCAGCATTCATGGCTACTTGTTGTGCTACAGCCGTAGTCTTAGCAGGATACTTAGAGTTTGTAGACTGGATTAGTGGAGGAACTCCAATCAGTAAAATCAGAAGAAGAAAAAGACCAGCGCCGATGATAGCTACAATACCCTTGTTGTTTTTGCCTGTTAAGGGACCCTGCTGATGCCAATAGATGTTGTTCTGTTGAGCAGACCCTTCTACAAGTGGATATGAAGCAATCAAAGCTTCAAGCTCTTTCTGCATGTCAGTTGCGTGAGGATAGCGCTGTGATATTGAAAGGCGTAATCCACGAGTAAGGATAGCTTCCATCCCCAAGGAGATAGCAGGGTTGAGACGCCGTGCGGGAGGGTGAAAGAAAGCCAATCGTTCGTGAGGATCATATCCTGTGACAGCATGATATAATGTTGCAGAAAGAGAATAGATATCTGATGAAGGTAAATTATTATTTTTTATCTGCTCGGGAGCTAAATATCCTGGAGGCCTATTATTATCATTTGAGAGTTTATTTAGTGGTAATATAGGAAAAAGAGTAAGAAACACTCGATGGTTTTCTAAATTTACAACAAGCGTTTCTGGGCTGATACCACCATGGACTAGTGGTGGTTGATGATTTGCAAGCACAGATAGCATTTCACATAATTGTCGTCCATACTCTGCTACCTCGCGTTCTGGTAGCGCACCACCTTGCTGTTGGATCAGCGCTGCCAAGGTTTCTCCAGCAGGATATTGAAGAACAAGATAATATGATCCCCACTCTTGAAATATATCAATGAAAGTAGGAAATCCAGGATAGTTAGATAGATACTCAAAGCGTGTTTTGATACTAGCAACAATTTCTTGAGCATTTCTCTCAATGCCATTTGGAAAATCGATTTTTCGAAGTAAAACTCGACGCCGCGAAGAGTGTGTATCAATTGCTATCCATGCATCTCCCTGTTCCCTTTGGTTCCTCGGAAGCATGATTGGCTCTGCTACGCGGTAGCGTCCTTGGTTTAGTGCGTCTCCGCGCATCAAGGTGAATTTATGTGCTAGTACCTGGGTTGTTGGTAGTGGTGTGATAGATGATGATGGCAAGGGTTGTAGAGTATGTGAATGTAAAGAGGCTGAAGATACGCTTTTACGCTTGTACCCACATTGTGAACACAAATTGTCTGTCGAATCTCCAACAAATAGGCAGCGTGGACAACGCATAAATCCCTCCTTTTTTCTCCTCTTTGGGGAAGCGGAAATCACTGAAGCGTTTCTCATAGCGTTCTGCCCGCTCTTGGTCCATGTGGGAGAGCTGCCAGGATGGTGCGACCTCTGCGAGAACGTTGAGGGCATGGCATATCGTCTCTCCCCATCCTCGTGAATGGGCTTCCCTGCTTCATTGGGGGTTGCCTGCCTGAGCTGATCCCCAAACGGCTCTTATATCAATTCGCGTTCAGAGAGCCAATTTCCCGACGAGGTACAACAAGGTGAGACAGCCCAGATGGAATTCGTACCACAGAACGCAAATCGATATTACACTGTCTTCACAGGCCTCACTTTCGGCTCCGCCCAGAGTAGGAGTGGGCTGGTTTTCGTCCACTGCACGGCCATTCTAACAGATGTATTGAAAAGCGGAAAGAGAGGTAGGTAAAAGGTACTCCTGTGTCCCTGTCCCACAAAAGGAGCGTCCCTTCTATCCCCAAGGCTCTCGGCAGGGGTTTTACGGGGTGGGTTGATAAATTAGGAAGGCCCTAATTGTCCCTCTTTCTCCCTTGACGAAGTTAGCATATCGACCTGATAATTTCATCTATAAGATTCAATCATACAAAGCGAAGGATGGACCAAAAGAAAAGGTAGCATATGAAAAAATCACTCTTGCTTATTGCACTGCTCTCACTTTTCCTCTTTGCTGGTTGCGGAAGCAGCAATTCAGCGCCGAATACATCACAATCTCAGTCAGCGTCGGGAACGACTTCTACTCCTGCTGATGGTTATCTCTATAATCAAGATACACAGATCCTCTATGTTGAGTGGACAGAGAGCAATGGACAGCTTACAGGGAGTTGGAATTCTGCTACATTGCAGGGAAAGGCAATTACGTACAGTAATGCACCTATTACTGGCACACATGATAGCAACTCAGGATCAATAAACATGATCCTCAATTTGAATGGAAAAGAGATCCCAATAAGCGGTTCAGTACAAGGAAGCACATTAGTACTACAGATGCAGCAAAATGGTCAGAATACAAACTGGACATTTCATGCAGCTAGCAATCTTGATTACCAAACCGCGCTTACTTCATTCCAACAGAAGTATCAGGGTGCATGAAGTTTACAATGATCTTTTGCTTGTTAATCTCATATGCGAAGCGGTTCTATTCGGGCATGTTTGATTTGCTTCGAATTTCTACACCAGCGACTTGCTCAAGCACTTTCAGCAGGACAGTATAATCGTCATGGCCGTAGCCTGCTGCTCGTGCCATTTCATACAGTTGACGTGCCAGAGATGTCAGAATAACCGGTGTTTGATTCTCAGCGGCCAGATTAAGGGCTAGTCCTAAGTCCTTATGCAGCAGATTAGTCATAAAGCCTGGGTTGAAGTTGCCGTTGAAGGCACGTAGCGGAAATTGGTTTGAGAGCTGCCAACTAGCTCCCGTACTGATGCCGATTACCTTGGCCATGGTATCGACATCTACACCTGCCTTGACTCCCAGCACAAATGCTTCCGCAGTTGCAGCGGCAATCGTGCCGACTAGCATGTTATTGACAATCTTGATAATCTCGCCAGATCCGCTAGGGCCAACGTAGACAATCTTTTCCTTTTTGCCCATAGCTTCCAGTACTGGAAGAACATGCTCAAATACAGCGTGTTCGCCACCAACCATGATAGTTAATGTCCCTTGTTCGGCTCCCTGTGAACCACCACTGACTGGTGCATCAAGAAAATGGGCTCCTTTGGTAGCAGCTATCTCTGCCATTTTACGACTTGTGGCCGGAGAGATAGTACTCATATCAATAATAATGAGTCCTTTACGTGCTCCATCTAAAATACCATTTGGACCCGCTACGACTTCTTCAACCTGTGCTGAGTTGGGGACCATCGTA
>CBJMBI010000038.1:0-15074 GCA_966427955.1 uncultured Ktedonobacterales bacterium | reverse complement strand
AGAAATCGCATAATAAACTGAAGAAAAAGGAAAAATTCTAAATTGTACAGCAAACTGATGAAAAGAGGAAAAGCTTGAGCAGGATGAACAGTAAGGAAAGAAATCTAAAAATTAATCTCCCAATAATAAAATACTTAAAACGTATCATATTATATTTGGCGATATGGAGGCGGTATTTGTATAAAACGCTGATGCTCTTTTCCAGCAGTAAGCCGGTTCGGAGATGCAGATGGGCCCTGCTTGTGAGAGCGATGACGCTGCACCGGGAGACGAGAACGCCCAGTAGAGATGCGCTGTAATTCTCGTTTGATATTGCCCATACTCGCAGGCCGCTTCTTTGGGTCCATCTCTAGCATGCATGATATCAGGATACACAATTGAGGATAGTGCGGAATATTAAGAGGAGGAAGATTAAACGGACTTTCAGAAGGATCAAATCCGCTGAGCATCTGATGCAATAACACCCCCAGGCTATACACATCCGTCTGAGGAGTTGTCTGAGACCGACCATATTGCTCAGGAGCAGCATAGCCAGGCGACCCCAGTGCAATAGTATCCTTCAGTTGCCCAACTTTAAAGTGACGCGCGATACCAAAGTCCACTAGATAGATTTGCCCATCATACGTGCGCATCACGTTAGAAGGCTTCAAATCACGGAAAATAATCGGTGGCTTCCGTGCATGGAGATAGCTCAAGACTGAAGCCAACTGAATACCGATATATAATACCTTGTCAACAGGGAGACACCCATTTTTCGACCTATTCAAATAAGACTCCAGCGTCTCTCCCTCGATAAAACTCATTACCAGATACCAGCGATTATTTTCCTCAAAATAATCATAAATGCTAGGCAAACCTGGATGTGTTAAAGCCGCCAGCAGAAAGGCTTCCTGCTTAAAAGCTTCACTTGCCTCGCTAATCTCCTGTTGGCTGAGACCATTCTGGCTCATCTCTTTAATGGCTACCAAACGATTAAACTGACTATCAATCGCCTTATAGACATCACCATAGCCACCCGAACCAACCTTTTTTTTCAAATGATAGCGCTGTTTGAGCAATTTACCTTGTACTGAAGGCACCTGAACCTCATTGGAAGATGTAGTAGCAACAGGAGTTTCTAGAGAGGAGGTAACAGCAGGCAACACAGCCGTACCCTTACCAGTCTTCTGTAAGCCTAAAGCATACCCACACTTTGGGCAGAAACGCGCATGTGGTGGATTGGCAGATCCACACTGCGTACAGAACAGATGGGAGGAAGATCCCATACTACATCCTCCTGAAATTAATTATACTCATAATATTCATAATTACCATATAGCGCAATCTCTTTGGAGCCACAAATTCTCCTCCTTTTAGCATACATTCGCTATGAGAAAAAACTATGAGCTACCTAACAAAACTATCCTGAATAGCCTACAAACAGGCCAGTTCGGTACCACTACACTCATGGCTGATGGTATACTCATTAGTGCTGGTCGCCTTCTCAATCCCGCGTCACATGACTAGGCTAAAACAGGAGCACCAGCATGGTAAGATATATAGTATATCACCACCGAAAGTGAACAAGATATAGAAGACAGTGAAGCTGTCTAAAACATCTATCCTTGTTTTTAATAGTATTTTTCAGGAGAACTATATTATGTTTGTGCGTATCACTATCATGATAATGCGCCTTCTTGTGCTCATTGCACTTATTCTCGGCATTCTTTTCTGGACCAATGTGGTTAAAGGTCCATTAGTTGTAGTACATATGGGTCTAGGCCTCCTTATTGCACTTTTGCTCCTCATCCTAGGAGGTTTCATTGTAACGGTGAAAGGGCGAAATATTGGTTTGGCTATTGGAGCTTTTGTGATTGCTATCTGCATGGTCGCCCTGGGGCTGAGACAGCAATCCATCTTAGCAGCTTCGCCGTTGCACTGGATCATCCAGGTTGCACACTTGCTGTTAGGCCTCCTGGCCATAGGTATGGCAGAAATGATTGCTGGACGCTACAAACGCCTCCGTGCTGCAGCTGCATAGTATAAAAAGTGCCAAAAAAGCATGGTGACAGACAGAAATAGATGTGGTACACTCCACATCTAAGTCCCCCTTCTCATTTTGGAGTACACCAACCAACATACCCTCAACTCATTGGGATAGTTGAGGGAAACCAGGAGGCTTTGTGTGAGTCATCAAGAAAAGCATCAGAGCATAGCCGTCTATCCAGGCAGCTTCGATCCACTCACCAACGGACATCTAGATATTGCCCGCCGAGCTGCGCGGCTCTTTGACACGCTTATCATCGCCGTCTATGCCTTTCCCGCAAAGAATATTCTCTTTTCCGCTAATGAACGTGTAGCACTATGGAAAGAAGTGGCAATAAGCGAAGAATTGACCAATGTACGTATTGATACATTCTCTAGCTTGTTGGTAGAATATGTCCGCTCGGTCGGTGGCAAAGCCATTATCAAAGGATTACGTTCACCTAACGACTTTGAGGCAGAATTCCAGCAAGGATTGATGAATCATAAGTTAGCACCGGAAATCGAAACAATTTGTCTGTTAACAAAGCCAGAACAACTTTTTGTCAGCTCGTCTTTGCTCAAGGAGGTCGCACGGCTAGGAGGCGATGTCAGCGATATGCTCCCACCTACAGTTGTACGCGCCTTGCATCAGAAGTTCGACAAAGCATAAAGATTGATAGCACAATCGGGCTTGCCATGATAGATCTCTACTATTTGACTGATATTATAAGATTAGGCAAGTGGAAGACAAGCATTTGGCAAGGAGGCATACGAGGAAAGTATGGATATCTTGTATCTTGTAGACCGTCTCGAGAATCTGGTCTCCGGTAGTCGGCGCATGCCTCTGGTCAATCAGGTACTCATTAAAGAGACCGATATCTTAAATATCATCGACCAGATGCGAACTACCATTCCAGAAGAGATTAAGCAGGCACGACGCATCATTCAGGAGAAAGAGCGCATTCTCGCCCAGGCTCAGGCTGATGCAAAAAATATTCAGAGCCGTATACGTGGAGAAGTAGAAAAAGCTATGCGACGCGAAGGACTGCTCGCTGCTGCTGAAGAGCGCTCCCAGGAGATTATGCGGCTCGCTACAGAGCAAGCGCAGATGATTATGCGCCGGACAGAAGAGCAGAGCGAACAGCTCAAAATTGACGCTGATAATTATGCCACAGAAACCCTGCGCAACCTACGCGAACATTTGCTCAATATTGAAACAGAGATCGAGCGCACTGTTCTAAGTATCGAAAAAGGGCTCGAAACCCTGGATGGCCGCCCGAATGTGCCAGGTAGTGCAACTGGAGAAGAACAAGCTATAGAAGAACTAGATGCACAGGATACACCTCGACCATTGCCACTAGCGCCTCGTCCTCGCCGTGCGTCACTAGCCGCCGATACCATGGGAGCAGGTCCAGAGCATCGCTGACGGACACCCGCAAAAGTTGGCTATCTTGACGCCTCTCACCATCTGTGCTATCCTCTGTCCATCTGATGCACATGAACAGCAGAAGAATGTTTATCAGTTCCAAAGGAGGATGTCAATGATCTTTAATGTAGCACAGTTGATGAAGTCCCCGGTAGGAGCTTCGTTCGCATCAGATATCCAGGAAGAGAATACTCAGCTTGATGAAGAACTCAAAGTCATTGGTCCTATCACTGGTCATACGCGTATGCGCCGTGTCAACCAGGGCCTGTTAGTGGATGGCTGGATGGACCTAACCCTAGAGCAGACATGCGCTCGCTGCTTAAAGCACATTGAGCAAGCAATGCATGTGACATTTGAAGAGCGGTTTTATCCAACAGTGGATGTATTGACAGGAACACCGTTGCCACCTATCGAAGAAGACGACGTGTTCCCAATTGATGAGCACCATCAAGTTGATCTTACTGAAGCCTTACGGCAAAGTGTTCTGTTGGCAATTCCAATGATCTCACTCTGTAAAGAAGATTGTGCGGGGCTGTGCTCACAGTGCGGCCATGACCTCAATCTCAGTCCTTGCCAGTGCGAACCAGAGATAGATACGCGATTAAACGTCCTCAAGACACTCTTGCCAGACCAAGATCGATCATAACCAGCAATACAAGTAAGTAGCCTGATTAGCACTCAGGATACAATGCTGGTGGAAGAGGAGAAAACAATTCATGGGAGCTTTACCAAAGCAACGTGTTTCACGTGCTCGCCAAGGAAATCGACGAGCGCACCATCGCCTGAAAGTTCCACAGTTAGTGGCTTGTCCACAGTGCAAGCGACCCAGGTTATCACACCATGCCTGTCCTCATTGTGGCACTTATCATGGCCGCCAAGTCTTCCTACCCAAAAGCAAAAGCAAGTAGAAGATAACACACCTGTCCCCCTGCAAATTTCGCCGTTGAGCGACTGAAAGAACATTACAAGCGGGGGGGGAGCCGGCATTTCCCCATCTAACTGATGGGACCTTTTAAAATGGACTTCCATTGCTTCTTGTGAACCTCACAACCAAGCAATTAAAATGAAACAAAATGACAAAACAAGTTGCCTTTCTATTTCCAGGGCAAGGTAGTCAAGTTGTAGGAATGGGAGCAGATGTTTATGCGGCATCAGAGGCTGCTAGACGTGTTTTTAGAACCTTTGATGAAACCCTCGGGTTTCCACTAAGTGACATCTGCTTTCATGGCCCTGAAGATACCTTGCGCTTAACAATCAATGCTCAACCAGCCATCGTGGCCGTCAGTTTGGCTTATCTTGCCGCCTTCCAAGAATCCCTCTCTCCCCACAACTCATTCTGGTCATCACCACTATCTCCCAGCTATACTGCAGGGCATAGTGTTGGGGAGATTACAGCACTCGTTCCCGCTGGAGCTGCCACCCTTCAAGATGTAGCCCAGCTCGTTCGTGAGCGCGGGCGCTTGATGCATGAGGTTGGAATAGCCTGTCCAGGAGGGATGGCAGCTATTATTGGTGTGGAAGAGGAGATCCTGCAAGAAATCTGTCAGGAAGCAACACAGCAAACTAAAGCCACGCTTAACACAATAAAACAAGCAGGCGAGGGAGAAGTGGTAGTTGCCAACTACAATGCTCCTGGACAAATTGTCATCTCTGGCGATCTACGTGCACTGGAATTGGCTACTACACTGGCTCAAACACGCGGAGCCATACGAGCCATTCCTCTTGCCGTCAGTGGAGCCTTTCACTCACCCATCATGGCTCCAGCAGCTGACAAACTGGCACGCTTCATTACAAACATTGACATTCACAATGCTACCGTGCCAATCATTAGCAATATGGCGGCGACACCACTGACCCAGAGCACAGCTTTACGCGACGAACTTGCCCAACAACTGGCAATGCCTGTCCAGTGGGTACGCACGATTGAATATTTAACCAGCGTCGGCATCACAACCTTTTTTGAAATTGGCCCAGGCCGTGCGCTAGCAGGTATGATCAAACGTATTGCCCGCCATGCCAAGATCATTAACATTGGCAACGTAGCAGAAGTTGAAAAAGCGGCGGCGTTCGTCCGAGAAGCAGGATTGCTACAGTAAGGAAACAGCATAGACAGGAATCTTGCAAGTTCTATTCGCTTCTCATGGGTACAATTGAAGAGTTTTATTCTATTGTGTATCATACTAATTGTCAAGTGTTTTCCTTCATAACTTATATCCCTACAGATAAAATTGAGGGATCACACCGCTTTCTTGGTAAGAAAGTAGAGAGTACTTGACACTAATCCAAAAAAGGCCTATCTTTGCAGTAGGGCTGCAGTCATACGAGAAAGTCCTGCCCACAGGCAGTCTTTCTTTCCATCCTCTTCAAAGGGATAGATCCCCAGAAAGGATTTTTTATGGCAGTAGAATCGCAACCGATTGGCGTGGTACGTGTTGCCCAACAAGTTCTTTCAACTATTGTGATTAATACTGCCTTGCAAATTCCAGGAGTCGTACGCATAGCCCAGGCCAACGACCTGTGGTCTCATCTATTTGGGAAAGAAAAGCTCAGTCAGGGAGTAAAATTAACCGTCAAGGATAGCACAGTTACAGCAGACCTGTATCTAGTCGTCAGTGCTGGTAGCAATATTGTCGAGGTTGGGACTTCCCTCCAAGAAGAAGTAGCTTTGGCAATTGAAAATATGACCGGCATGCAAGTCCAAGAAGTCAATGTCTATATTCAGGATGTTGTCTGACCTATCCACCCAATCTCTGCGCTTGAGCACTCTAACCAGAAGCGGACCCCACGTCGTGATCATACTCAACCTGTTCGATAAGTCGTCATGCTCCATCAAGTCCTGCTTTCGTAGCAGAAACTGATCAGTAGCTAGGAACCATTCGAGGAAACTATGCCAGGGATACGCAGACAAGCGCGAATGATCGCACTGCAAACACTCTACGAATACGATATTGTTAGCCATCCCCCTAAAGAGATCTTGCAGCGCCATGCCGAGGAGCGCAATCTGCACCCCAAGGTAGTAGAATACGCTGAAGAACTCGTCTTGGGCGTGCGTGATCATCTTGCTGATATCGATGCGCACATCCAGAGTGCCGCACGGGAATGGCCCTTACAGCAGATGGCACGTATCGACAAAAATATTCTCAGACTTGCAATCTACGAGATTCTGTTTAATAATACTGTACCAGCTAAGGCCGCAATTAACGAAGCGGTAGAGCTTGCTAAATCCTTTGGCAGCGAAACCTCTAGCCGCTTTATCAACGGGGTCCTAGGTACAATATTTAATCGGGCCCAGCAGCAGCCCATCCCAAAAGCCGAAAGTGAGGTGAAATAATGGCGTCCATTCGTGAGCGTCTGCAAAAAATTATTGTTGACCAGCTTGGTGTTGATGAAAGCGAGGTCGTGCCCAGCGCTTCTTTCGTCGAGGATCTCAATGCCGACTCTCTTGATCTTGTTGAACTCATTATGTCTCTCGAGGAAGAGTTCCAACTGCAAATTTCTGATGAAGATGCAGAGAAGATCACAACAGTGCAAGATGCGGAGGATTATATCGAAGAGCACTTGCGTTAACAATCTCCCAGCAAGGCGCTCAAGGTAAGCTGTATTGAGCGCCTCACGGGCGGCCGCTTGGTCGCCCATTTCTCAACCTTCTGCGATCCTACTTCTATATATCTCACTCAATCTGTCAATTTTGATTGTCACAAACTTCTACTTTCATGCATCTTCATTAACAGAGCTAGGAAAAAGATACCCGGTACGGATGAAAAGAGTGTTGTGTGGATACTATGCCTGCAGGCCAAGCGGTAGAAGCGCTCGTTCATGAATACTACAAGTTGGTTTTCCATACTATCTATGGACTGACTGGCAACTGGGAGGAAAGTCAGGATCTTACCCAGGATACCTTCGTGCAGGCATTGAAGGCCATTGATGCTGCCCGCGCTACCAGCGGTACACATTTTCAGGCGAAGGCTTGGTTGTTGCGTATTGCACTCAATACAGTGCGCATGCAACGCCGTCGGCATACTCTCTTCCGCTTCATTCCGTTTTCGCATATGCATGAGCGAAAACGTCAGGATGCACAGAGCACCAAAGAAGCGAGAGATTATAGCTCCGAAGCAATTCATGAGCAAGCAACACCCTTGCAACCCGACGGTTATGGAGCTACTACTGCTCATGATCCCGCAGAATTGATCGCCGAGCAGGAGGTTGTCCATCGTACGCTAGCAAAGTTACCGGAGGCGATGCGCGTTTGCTTGCTTCTCTCAATCATTGGTGGTCTCTCCACTGCTGAAATTGCAGCTTTACTTGAACTCAAAGAGCCTGCAGTTCGCCAGAGGCTTGCACGGGCCCGCAAACAGTTTCAGCAAGCGTATAACTATGAGAGCGGTGAGCAGCTTCTCGATACTACACCTGTCGCAAGTACGACGATAAAGACTCATCAGAACGCTGATAGACGCCAGATGAGCAGAGATAGCACCCTGCCAACAAGAACTCTATCTTGTCTCACTTGACGTCAACAACCTATCACTTCTCAGCAAGGAGTAGCTATGCATAATGACTCAATCGAAACTCTGTTGCTCCGTCATTACGGGCATGCTGCACCAACGCCGGCACAGCTAGAACAACGGATTATCTCCTTGGTAGGACATGAAGCTAATGTTAGACGACAGCAAGAACGCATAGCGGCTCATATTCACACATACCGTATGAATCGCCGTCGTGCAGTTAAGCTGGTTGCAATTAGTTCTGCTGGTCTCGGTGTTCTAGGAGTTGGGCTAGACATTTTAGAGGCTGCTTTATCTAGCGCCGATAATATACAAGCAGCATTTCCCTGATCTGAGAACAAACTGTGCACTTATTTCATCTATCACTTTTCTAGCAACATTTTTATGTTGTTCTAAAAGATTTCTCATATGCGATACACAAGGAAGAAAGGAGCACATCATGCCCTTTGGATTTCGCCTAGCAGATCTCATTCTCTACTTTGTGCTTGCACTCTTGATCTTTGGCCCTCAAAAACTTCCGGAGATAGGCGCAGCTATTGGCAAGACGATCTCCTCCTTAAAGAATGGAATAAAAGAGGCTAATGAAGGAACAGAAGTAGATCAACTACTTCTTCAAATACAAGATCGAGAACTAAAATTAAAACAGCTTGAGCTTCAAAATATAGAGCAAGCAATTGCTAAAAAGAAGGCGGAGCTGAAGGCCTACGAAACTGTCCCTCCTGTAGAAGGGTCCAGCGAGCATGCGGATGCAGAAATACCAACAAACCATACGGAGAGCGAAAAACTAGCTTTAGAGGAATAAATAGCAAATAAGATGGACATACAAGACTCCCTAGAGAGACTCAAGAGCACCGATCAGCAGGAAACTCATGATGAGGATGGCCTGACTAGTATGTCACTGGTAGACCATCTGGAGGAACTCCGTTGGCGGATCTTCAAAGTGCTCATTGCGGTTGTTGTTGGCTCGACCATTGCCTTTATCTTCAGAAACTGGCTTATCAAGTTCCTACAAGCACCGCTACCGGATACAGCTAACATCTTGGGTCCAAAAACAGGGCACCCACTCGTCGTTACAGGCCTGACAGAAGGTTTCACAACCTATCTGCTCATTTCGATTGTTGCCGGTGTTATGCTAGCATTGCCAGTAATACTCTATCAGACCTGGGCCTTCATTGCTCCAGGACTCTATGAGCATGAAAAGAAGCATGCTATACCATTCATCTTTATCGGTATTGCACTCTTCATCATGGGTATCAGCCTAGGTTATATTGTTCTGCGCTATCCTGTACAATGGTTAGTTACCTTTGCCTCTGATAGTTTCACACCACTGGTAACTGCTGGTAGCTACTTTACCTTTATAGCCATTTTTATCTTAGTTTTCGGACTAATCTTTGAGCTGCCATTAGTCCTAACCTTCCTGGCAAAGATTGGCCTAGTTTCAAAAGAAACACTGCAAGAAAAGCGGGCAATAGCTCACGTTTCCATGTGGGTGATTGCTACTTTTGCTACACCAGGTGCCGATCCTTATAGCCCGTTTATTCTAGGTGCAGCAATGTCACTTCTGTATGAATTGACGATTATCTTCATCCGCTTCTTTGTTAAGCAAGAGGCGATAGAGGAATAAGAAAGGATATTAGCATCATGCCCATCGGCTCACGTTTACCAGAACTGATTCTCCTTTTAGTCATTGCTCTCCTCATCTTTGGTCCCAAAAAATTGCCGGAGATAGGAGCAAGTATTGGAAAGAGTATTAATTCCTTCAAAAAGGGAATGAAAGAGATAGAAGACTCAGATAATGAGAAAGCGAGAATTGAAGAGCAAAAGTTACTGGAACAGAAGCGATTAGAGCTAGAGACTCTAGAGCGAGAACTCGCCAGTAAGAAGACAGCCATCAGCGCTCACCAAACTTCCCAAGCCGAACAGGCAGAAACCAGCGCGACTGAGTCAAAGCATGATTAAAGCCAGCAGGTATTTTGGGAGGACCACTATCATTGCTCCTCCCAAGATGAGGCCTCCACAACCTTATGGTTAGAACCTTTGACCTCCTGTGCCCCATCAGTAGCTAGAATAGGAGGTCTTTGCCTCATCATACGAGGCAAAAGAAACACTTTAACGATCGTTTGTACCTGCACTGTACGTGCACGTAACTCGATCACCGCATTAGCAACACGATCTGTAGATTGTTCCACCTTTTTATCAAAAGCATGCATGTTGGTAGGCAGGGAAGCTATTCTACGTACCATAGGATTTTCATTCGCGGTCGGCTCTACTCCCTGACTAACCAACTCTCTAGCCTTATTTATGCTCTCAACTGTGGGTCGCAGCATTTTAATAAAATTGATCTTCTCACTCATCCATGTCATCACAAACACCATCAGTACATTAAAGGCTATCGCTAGCAGGATAAAAATCAGGACACATAGGCCGATCACGATGGCAGCCATCTGCCCCAGCATTGCTAGGACAGGATTTGCAGCAAGCACTAACCGTATCATTACTTTAGTCCTTTCTCACGGTTTTCTCGCATTGCCTCTAATTGCTGCTCACGTCTGCGCTCCGCTCGACTCCGAACATGCCCTTTGCCAAAGAACACACGCATCATCCCCCGCATAGCAACCACCCAAGACACTGTTTGAATAACGGGAGCTAGGACAAATTCAGAAGTCAGCTTTGTGGTTTGATCGATCGTCGAAACCGTATGCCCTGCTGTTTGCGCCGTCTCTTTCATAATACCTATGGTTTCCTGAACTGACGCTACTAAGGGATGCATCTCATCACGCACAGTTCTGATTGTACGTATAAGTGCCATGATTGAATAGATTTGAAAAAGTGTTGCTCCAATCATGAGAAGTGCTAGAATAATTAAGAAAACATAAAGTACATCTGTTAATACTTTGAAGATGGCAGCTAATATGAGACCTACAATGAGTAATACTGCCAGGATCACCGACACAATCAGGACAAACCGCTTAGCCGCCTGCATAGTGCGCCTCCCTATATAAAATTTTCGAAGCAATTCTATTTCATTATACGCACTCACAGGAATGCTTGTATACCACCTACAAAATTTATATGTCTGGCATAGACTAGCAGAAAGCCTTATAATCTGGATCGCTGGCAGAACAGAGAATTTCCTCACACAACCTGCTACATTCAACCAATTAGAACGTATTATAGAGCAAGAATGTTATAGAATAAAGGCAAGGGTCTGGCCTAACGAGCAAAAAAAATATATTACGAGGGTAAGTTTGCAAAATCTCTCCTTTACAGAAGAGCCTAAGAGACGTATTGAACTCGCAAAGATGAGTTATCAAGCAGCATTCGCTCGACATCATACACAACAAGGGCTAATGCGGATCAGTTGGGTTACTTGGAGTCTCACCATTGTTACAACTCTTCTATGGGTTTTCACCGCGTTTCAAGCTGCCTTAGCGGTAGGAGCACATAGCACGCGGGATATCGTTATGCATCTTATCAATAATGCGATTACGATCCAACCTCAGGATGACCAAGCTATCACTAAGGTGTTAATTACTGAGGGAGCGAAGTATAATACACTTATTATTCAGGGACAGTACTGGCGCTTCATCACTCCCATTTTTCTGCATGTCAATGCTTTACATGTCGGGTTGAATATGCTCAACTTGCTCTTCCTGGGTATCTATTTAGAGAGGATTGTGGGGCATATACGTCTGCTATTTATCTATCTCGTTAGTGGGGTGATAAGCACGATTGCCAGTTTCTATTTGGCTCCCCATACGATTAGTGTTGGAGCCTCAGGAGCACTCTTTGGTCTCGTTGGAGCCTATAGTACCTTTATTCTCATGCATCGACGAGCAATGAACTGGCAAGGTATTCCAGCCATCATTGAGTTGATCATTATTATTGGGTTTAACCTTGGTCTCGGCCTAGTTGTTCCAAACGTCGACAACTCTGCACATGTCGGGGGCTTGATCAGCGGCTGCTTCCTAGGCTGGTGGTTTATGCCTTATTATAAAGTATCTGCTGATAAGATGTTGGTTGATACTCATCGTCTCTCGACCCGCTGGCCTTTGGTGTTATTGACAATTTTAGGTACACTATTGCTAGCAATCATTGCTGTATATCTGAATGGAACAAAATCGTAGCCAGAAGTCAGCTTTTGTGATGCGATTTTCTATAGTGAGATTCTAGACTATATCTGGAGGATAATTCGTGGAAGCACAAACTGATCTCCAAAGTTACCTGGAACAAGGCCGACTTGCACTGGCTCAGGGACAGGCACGCGAAGCTGCTAGTGCCTACGCATATGCTGCACAAATTGAGCCCAATGATCCAGTTGTACATCTGGGATTAGCTGAGGCAAATCTGGCACTTGGCGACTATGCCGTCGTCCGTATGGAATGTAACAAAATCTTCGAATTACAATCCCAAAACGGCATCGAATCGAAAATTGCCCAGGCATTACTCGATCTGTTGGATCGTCGTTATGAACGGGCTCTGCAAAATGTAGATGCCGCTCTCAGCGAGGATCCTAGTATGGCCTACGTTCATGCACTCCGTTCTTATCTCTTGCGTGCCAATGGACAAGACTATGATGCTAATCTGGCACGTGCACGAGCTATGCGGCTCTCCTATGGAGGTCGTTTTGATACGTGTTTCCCTGTGCTCGCAACTCCCTCTAGTTCCAGTCAGGACTCGGCCACACAAGGATCGTCTTATAATACACAGAATGGAGCGAAAGCAACTACAACTGAACGAGAGACCATTCCAACTTGGCCACGTCTCAATACTGGGCATCGTCAAATGATCCATTCACGTTTTTTTCTCAACCAGAGTCCTGGTTTTGTGACGAATGTGATCATCGCTATTAATATTGTTCTATATCTTCTTGTACAAATCGCCCCATCTGTCTATGACATGTTGGGCTATAGCAGTCCCGTACCAATACCGGCAGGGCAATATTGGCGTCTAGTGACAGGCATTTTCCTCTACCAACCAGGCGATATGGGCAGCAGCCTCTTACCGTTTTTTATTAGTATGCTCTCCCTGTTTTTCATTGGCCGAGGCGTAGAAATTTTTTATGGACAGGCACGTTATGTAGCAATCTATCTGCTCGGTGCTATTGCTAGTTCAATCATCTGCTATCTGATTTTTGGTATAGGATTATTCCCTGGTGGAGCAATCTTTGGGGTCTTTGGTGCCATTGGAGTGTTCTATATTGCTAACCGACGCTCTCTAGGTGCATTTGGGACGAGCGCTATCATGAACTGGGTCTTCTGGCTCATCCTCAACCTAGCGCTCGCAAGCTCTAGTGGTTCTGGAGCTGTAATTCTAGAGCTTATCTGTCTGGGTGTGAGTATGGTGATCGGTTACTTACTCCTACCTCGCTCAAAAGGACGCATGATGTTCTAGCCATACAAAAGAGAGAATGGAACAATTAGAAACAAAATCAAGTAAAAGAGAGGAGGCAAGCCCTGTACAGCTTGCCTCTTGTTACTCGTGGTACACTAATAATAAGGGAGTCGAGCTTGCAATCTCGCAGTGACCCGGCTGAGTCACATTATCCTCGCCATGCGCTGTATTTGCCCCCAGTGGCCGTATGGAAGTGGCGATATTCTATCCATGCCCTTTACCCCCCTGCTCGGCTCTCCTCTTCTTTTCCCTCACCTAACCTCCATTGACGCCACTTTTGAGGCCGTGCTATGTTTAAAAGAGAACATACAAACGCTATTGCGATAAGAGGATTCGATCAATGCAGAATCAAAATACGTCTCCTACAAGTGCACAAACATCCACTCAACAATCGATACGGGAGCGAGTTGGATTGGCACTATATGGAAGAAATGCAGCAGGATCATTGTCAACTATTGTAGCAGCGGGGGCTGCCGGAGTACGACAGATCTGGATGACCCAGACGACGCCAGCTCCAGATACTTTGGGTATTTTTGCAGCTGCGGCTGTACAGACCAGCCTCATCCGTCTTGGAACTGCTATTGTGCCGACCTATCCCCGCCATCCTCTAGCTCTGGCACAGCAGGCTCTGACAATCAGCGATCTTGCTCCTGGGCGGCTACGGTTAGGAGTTGGGCCAAGCCATCGTCCCATTATTGAGGGGGTTTACGGCATTCCTATGGCGGCCCCTCTGGAGCATTTACGTGAGTATGTGACTGTGCTACGTGCAGCTCTGTGGGATGGCAAGGTTGACTACCAGGGTCGCTTCTATACGGTCAAGGCAAAGCTATCACGCACACCTCGCACTCCCATTCTGATCTCAGCCTTGCGCGAGGGGGCTTTCCATTTGGCAGGAGAGATTTCTGACGGCGCTATTTCCTGGCTATGCCCCGTTTCTTATCTACTCGACAAGGCCCTACCAGCACTGAGAGCAGGAGCAGCTCAGAGTGGACGTCCAAGACCTCCGCTAGTAGCTCATGTTCCGGTAGCATTCAGTCAGGATCGTCAAGCGGTGCTAGCAGCAGGGCACCAGCAGATTAGTAGCCGTTATGCGCAACTTCCTTTCTATGCCAAGATGTTTGCCGATGCAGGCTTTCCTGTTTCACCTGATGGGACAGTACCCGACGCTCTGATCGAAAACCTAGTCGTTTACGGAGATGAAGCTACTATTGCGACGCGCCTTGTTGATCTGCTAAACGCGGGCTTGGATGAATTGTTGGTCTTGCTTATAGCAGTTGCAGATCCCCAAGCTGAGGAGGCACGGCTCATGCAGTTGATTGGACAGCTTTAGTGCACTAAAGGAGATACGGGAAGCGGTTCTATCGTTGGCACTTGCCGTTGAGCGGACTCAGAAAATACTAAACTGTTATGGTATCAAACGAGAAGAGTAGCAAGATATAAAATTAGCAGAATAATTGGATATTTTGTTATCCAAGTACAAGAGGAGGAAATAGATATTTGTCCATAGACAAGTTTTCGATTCATCGCCGTTATGGTTGTTCTTAACCTGTTCAAACTGCTGAAAGCCTGTGTGAAAAGATGTCTCTCGCCTGCCCCAGAGAAGGTTTCGTTGGTGAGACTGGTGGCTTCTCGCATAGCTCCAGAAGGCTTCTCACACAGTCGCTTAGCGCAATTGACTGCAATCTCTAAATTCACCTGAATTGCAGTATAAATCTTATTATTACATTATCTCTGTAATGCCTACTCCT
>CBJMBI010000037.1:0-15091 GCA_966427955.1 uncultured Ktedonobacterales bacterium | reverse complement strand
TTTTCCACAGTTATCCACATATTTTGGGGATAACTGTGGAATTTTGTTGATAAGTCGAGTTTTTTTGCTAAGGAGTATCAATTCTGTAGGACACTAGCTGCTTAGAGTAGTCTAAGGCTAATTCGCTCATACAGATGGCTACACTTGTGACGAGGTTGCTTAGCGGAACCTCAGATTATCTGCCCATTCATCAATCTGTCGATTGGCTTCCTGTTGGCTGATGCCGTAGCGCTCTTGAATTTTTCCTGCTAGTTTCTCGCGTTCGCCATTTACCTGGGCAATGTCATCATCAGTAAGCTTGCCCCATTGTTGGCGCACACCACCAGCAATTTGCTTCCAATTTCCTTGTATTCTGTTCCATACGGGACTTTTTTGCATAAGTGTTCCCTTTCTAAGTCTATCAATTATATGGCCTAGTCTTATTCTATCGTCAAGACCTTAGAGGAAGACGAGTGGAAGTAATACTTGCAAAACAGTCTCAACTCCTAAATTATCCAAAGTAGGCTCGTAGAGTACCGTCACAGAAGGGCCAACTGGCTGCCAGATAAGCGGGTCGCTTGGCCCAAAGAGTGCGATGGTGGGGATACCGAGCATAGCAGCCAAATGAGTCAAGCCGGAGTCATTGCCGAGGTAGTATTGACAGTGTTGCAATTGGCATGCTACTTCCAATAAGGGCGCATCCACCAGGATACGCAAGAGGTTTGGATCTGGGGGGGATGGCAGTAAACCTAATAGATCAGCTAGACGTTCTTGCTCAGCGGGTCCTGAGAGCAACAAGACAGAGATTTTGTGTTGCCATAGGGCTTGAATGAGGGCAGCAAAATGTTGCACGGGCCAGCATTTGTAAGCACCACCGCTACCAGGATGAAGAGCAACACAACCAAGCTGTTTACCTGGTAGCCTCGTCGAGGCATGCTCTGGCAACTGTGCAATGGCTTGTTTGTACAACTGTAAGGGCAAATAATCATGCCATATTCGTTCATGCCATGGCAGGCCAATTGTCTGTGCCAAATAGGCAATGATATGGATACGTTCACCATCTGCTGGCCGACCGGGTGCAATGATGACACGTTTAACTCCTGCTGCTAGCAGATTCTCCTTCACAACACCATCGGGATCTCGTAGCCAGCAAATTGCCAATTCGCTCCGTCCTAATATTTCATCCTGGACAGTATCAGCTCTGGTATCCAGGAACAGCTTTGCCCAGCGTACATCTTGGTAATCAAATACCTCGTGAGCAATGCCATAGGCCAGTACTAGTGGCAAAACAACTCTATTCCCGACAAATGTAACGTGAGGGTTAGCATACTGTGCTTTGAGCGCCTGAATAACCGGAAAGGTCAGCAGCGTATCACCAATTGCACCTGGACGAATGATCAGTATATGCATAGTCCTATCCAAATCAATATCTTTTAGCACTATTTCTTTGCCAAGATTAGCACTTCCATCACAAGGGTAGCTCCAACAATCATTATTCCTGTGAAAAGATTTCCGCTGTGCATTACAAGTAAAATTAAATTTAGTATGATAGCAAGTGATAGGAATGCTCCCTGGCGAATAGCTCGCCGAATAGTTGCGCGATAAAGTTTGGATGACAGCAGATAGTGACTAATAGCGTAAATAATGATGGATAAGGTACTAGTCAGTGTCACGCTTGCAATCAGAAAAAAAACCACTAGAGCAGACGGCGACTGTGGCCCGACAAAGTAAGTGAAGAATAGTAGCCCACTCCAAGCAACCACGGCAAGCAGCAATAGTCTAGAAATTGACGATCGAGTGGACATATTACCTCATCAAATGAAAGCCTTTGTTGCCATTTAATGGAGCTTCTATGTGTTTTTGACTTTCTTGTGAATCGGGACTAAGGTACTGTTGCCACATAGCAGGTGCATCCTTGCTTTCACCTCCATGTTGTGTATAGCGCTGGCGTACCCGGCAGATAACGGGTGTATTCACGGCGGCTCCGGCAACAATAACTTGACCTTTCGAAAGGGCAGGTAGGTTATTTAGCAGATCCCGTCCAACTCCTTCGATGGCCGCTGCGACGCTCTTCTGGTCGATCTCGTTGACGATACGCATAATGCATTGCGTCTGGCATTGACTGAGTACATCGGCATCTAGCTTGCCGGGACGCTGACTAATCAGGCCAATGCCGATACCGAATTTACGACCCTCAGCTAGTACTTGTTTGAGAATGGCCGTTGAAACAACTTCAGTGCCACTGGGAGCAAAGTGATGGGCTTCCTCTAATAGCACAAAAACAGGATAGGGCAGATAGGACTCGCCCGAATGGACTTTTCCGCGTTCTGTATCCATACGGGCCTGATTCAACCGGCGTAGCAAAGTTGCTACCACGACTTGCTGATCACGCTCATCGATCTCATTGAGTTGTAAGACGGTACACTGACCTGGTTTGAAAATCTCTGGCAGGTCTAGATGTTGTGTATCGTCGAAGGTAAAGCTATGTTCAAAACGCTGCTCTATGCGCCATGTCAGAGCGTGGACGGTACTCGAGTCATCGGCACCTTCGCTCTCCTCATCATTTTTCTGGCGCGAAACAGCCTTGATAGCTTGCTTAAGGTCTGCCACGCTCCAGGGAGTACCGCGTTTGGTCTCGCGGACCTTACGTAGAGCCCTGCTCAATAGGTACTGCTGCTTCTCTGTCATTTCTGGTAGCAACTGGCGCATATCGCCCATATTCAAAGAGGAAATACGCACTTTGACCTCTTCAGGCCTATAGATACGTACCTCAGCTCGATATCCTCGTCCGCGTCCAT
The DNA here is from genome assembly GCA_966427955.1 of uncultured Ktedonobacterales bacterium. Lineage (GTDB taxonomy): Bacteria > Chloroflexota > Ktedonobacteria > Ktedonobacterales > Ktedonobacteraceae > DASYAN01. Next base: position 12,314 of record CBJMBI010000037.1, on the reverse strand, counting down.
GGCTGGGCTCTTCGAATTGGGGGGTATTGGCAATCTGATCGAGGGTAGCATATTCGCCATGAGGATCAATAATCAAGACGCAGGCTTTATTATGTGGCTGCATCAACTCTTCAATGATTACGCTTGCCAGATAGCTTTTGCCAGCGCCTGTACTAGCGATGATTCCCAAGTGCGTACTGACTAGATCCTTGACTGATAGCACGATTGGAACTGATCCTGGCGGTCGGGTCAACAGGGAACCGACCGTCGCGGAACCTAATTGCTTATCTTGCTTGCGGCTCAAAACTTCTGTCAGCATCTGGTCATCAGCGAGAAAGATCTGCTTACCCGATTGTGGAGGGATCCATGGATTGATAAATGAAGCAGTTGGTGGATCATAATAGCCCATGATTGCAACGTGCAGTTCAAAAAGTTCATTTGTATGTGTATTATAACCCACCATTGCCGCAACCTGACTCGGTGGGATCTCGGGTTCGCCCAAAAACGTATCTGGATAAAGCTGTAGCGGGACACGTTTGAGAATACGTCCAAGAACACGGCGTACAGGAGCAGTCTTGCCGTTCAAAACAGCTAGATCAGGATCTACAAGCTCATAATAGACATACTCACCATTTTTGAGCACTTGCTCATCATCGCGTGAAACAAAAGTATATTCGTGAGTAGTCTCGCCCGGCCCTTTGGTGATGCCCACAGGCTTACGCAAGGAAGCGAGTTGGAATGCATTTTGATGGAGCATAGAAAGAGACCTCCTCTAACCAGTTGTTTCCACTTTCAGTCGCCAGGCAAAGTTACGCTTAACAATCGAGAGCAATGCAAGATTTTGTGGAAATAGATGTTCCAATTGATCAATAATGCGTAGAGTTACCATGGGGAGCAAACTGCTTCGTTGTGCAATAATATGAGGTAAATAACCCATGTGTAGATAGGGCTGCTGGCTATTAGAGTCTGCAGCCACATCTCTAAAGAAATGGAACTGTTGCACCTCTTCGTCACTCATCGTCTCGATCTCGCTTCCCAGGTCCAAGGAGAGCAAGGGGACGCCGTGCATGACCGAAAGAACCTCAGATTTATGCTCAGGAGACTGACGCACCACCATAGTCCCCAGGATCATAATATAGATCAGAACAGCCTTCTCAGAGATATAGTCGGGAGAGAATAATTCGACCTGAGTTTCATTAGAGAGGCGAGGTCCCAGCGCCCCAAACTGTGGATTCACAAGAATAGTATCGTAGATCACGCCAACTGCATAGGTAACGGGTTTTTGAAGGTGAGCAGGCATTCCAACAACCTCATTATGAGCCTTGAAGCTCTCATCCCGCTCAGCGCGAATAGCTACACGTACAAAGCGCCCAAAGGCATAATCTGGCGAGGTAGGTACAGTCTCAACTTCGTGGGGACCAAAGATCTGGCAAACGTAATTGATATGCGAATCCGACTTAGCGATCTTCCCAATGATCATAAAACAACTCTTCCTAAAAAAGACAGGTCCATAAACGTCTTTCAAAGATGAATTTAGAACATGTAGTTTGACGGCATTATAGCACAGTTTTAGCTTTTAGGACTATTTGTTTGAAATTGGTACTATAGACCTTCGCTATTCTTGTTCAAGCTTACGTATGAGTCGTTCTCCAAGGCGTATGCCAGGCTGCTCAACCCAGCGATAGAGCATTGCCGAAATAGGAAAAATCACCACCAATGTCCAACACCAGAAGGCTGCATATTGTACTGCGTGGTTCCAACCCTGTTGCTGGATATTGTGAACAATATCATTTAAAAAGAGGAAGATGAATGGGAGATGCCACATATACAGGCTAAAAGAAATCGACCCTACCCAACGTAATAAAGGCCACTCCATCGGCTGCTTGAGCTTGGGCGAGCCATACAACAATGCGCAGAGACATAAACCATAGCTGGTGGCATGGCCTATAGCTTGCCATTGTAACCAGGCAGGCATGATAATAGAAATATAAGGATCGAGAAAAGTAAAGACTGGATAATATTTGGTGTAATGATATGGATCGACACATATAACATAGAGATGCCAAAGGCCTAGAAAGAATGTGAGAGCTAAGCCGGCCATCAAGAGCAGTGGACTCAGTCGGCCTATCTTAATCTTCCAAGATTCTCCTAAGGGAGCATTTTGTGTATAGATATAGATCATGCAAATAAACATGCCAATAGCAAAAACTTCAAAGAATTTACCCGTATCACCGTAAATATATGATTTAAGCGCGAGAGAGACAGAGTGAGGGATCAGGAAGTCCAACTTTGGAGTATCGGCGATCTGCTGACCCCAGTACCTTGTTAGCAATCCCCAAGCTGTCATAAAGAACAAACACCACGTGAGTTTGAACATACGCCAACGCACTGGGCCACGGCGCACGATCAGACCAAAGAACCAAGCAATAATAGGAAGCAGAAGATAGAACTGGAATTCAACAGCTAGAGTCCAGAAAGGTCCATTAAGTCGTTGGGAGAGGTTATAGTCCATACGAAAGGTTAGAAAGAGCCATAAATTATGCCACTCGTGACGGTGAAAAAACTCTGGATGAAAAAAGAGAGAGATTAGGAATAATGCAACAAGATAGCCAGGAACAATGCGAAAGGTGCGACGAAGATAAAAGCGACGGAAGGAAGGCCACGGACTATCAAATAACAACGATTTAGCATAAGGCAAAAACAAGAGAAAGCTGGACAGAAGAAAAAAGAGAATTACTCCCGACTCACCAAGATAAGCAAGAGTAGCAACCAACGTATTGATACCATGCAAAGGCCGCCAGATGCCATAATTGCGAGCCAAGAAGTTGAGATGGTATGAAAGAACACCCAGACAGGCGACTGCTCGCACCCCATCTAGCACAAGAATCTGACTTTTGGATTGACTTACCTTCGGTGGTTTTTCCACAGGTGGATTGAACATTTGTGGTTTTTGATCAATAACGCTATCTTGGTCTCTAACAGAGATGCCCAACTTATTCATAAATACCTTTCCTTCGACTTAGCAAAGCAGTAGTTAGATATGGCTATGGCACTCCTACCTAATTCACCCGATTGAGTGAAATTTCCCCTAGAAATAGGAACGATCATTTTGCTCTGATAGAAAGTAATCTCCTACCAAAGTACTATTTTGTTGAACTATTTTCCTATTGTTTTGCTATTTCCCTATATCTCAAGCTTGTGTATGAGCCATTCTCCAAATCGGATGCCAGGCTGTTCAATCCAACGATAGAGCATCGTCGAAACAGGGATAATGGTCAGAAGTACCCAGCACCAGAAAGCGCCATACTGCACGAGAGAGCCCCAACCTTGTTGTCGGATATTGGGAAGGATGACATCTCTAAACAGGTAGAGGAATGGGAGGTGCCACATGTACAGACTGAAGGAAATCAGTGCGATCCGACGCAATATGGACCACTCAATGGGACGCTTGAGCTTAGCTGAACCGTGTAGCAGTGCCCAGAGACAGCAACCATAGCCGATAGCCCATCCCAGAGGTTGCCATTCTGACCAGTAGCGGGAGACTATTGCCGGGATAGTAGGATCGAGAAAGCGAGAAACCAGATAGGATTTGGGATGTTTGGCATAGTGAAGTGGATTGATGTCTATGAAGTAGAAATGCCAGAGGGAGAGAAAAAAGAGGAGTGCGAGGCCTGCCATAAAAATCAGTGGGCTCAGACGACACATCCTGATGCGCCAGAGTTCTCCAGAAGGAGCATGTTGTGTATAGATATAGATCATGCATAGAAGCATGCCAACAGCAAAAACCTCAAAGTATTTTCCTGTATCCGCATAAAGGAAAGGCTTAAGTGCCAAAGAGACAGAATGAGGAATTAAAAAATCTAATTTTGGTGTATTGACGATATAGATGCCCCAGTAGCGTGTCAATAATCCCCAAGCTGCTATCATGAGCAAACACAACGTGAGTTTGAGCAGACGCCAATGCAATGTGCCACGGCGTACGACCAAACTGCAGAGCCATGCGATAATCGGAAGAAGCAGATAGAACTGGAATTCGACAGCCAGCGTCCAGAAGGGTCCATTCAACTGTTCTGAGAGATTCTTATCCATGCCAAAGGTCAGAAAGAGCCATAAATCATGTCGATGACTGGCTTGAAGGAATTCTGGATGGAATAAGAGAGCTATTAGAAAGAGTGCAGAAAAATAGCCTGGAAGAATGCGAAAAATGCGCCGCAAATAAAAGCGGCGCAGGGAAGGCCATGGACTTTCAAAGAGCAAGACTTTAGCATAAGGTAAGAAGAGAAGAAAGCCAGAAAGAATAAAGAAGAGGATAACACCTGCTTCTCCAAAATAAGCAAAAGATGCCGTGAAATAGGCAAGTATGCCCGGCACATCATGGATATCATACACGGGACCCCAGATGCCCTTCACGCCAGCTATGAAGCTCATATGGTATAAAAGCACACTGAGAAAGGCTACTGCTCGTACACCATCCAACACAAGGATCTTGCTTTTTGGTTTACTTGCCTCCAGCGCATTCATCGCAGATTGATTGAACTTTTGATTACTAGCTGTGTCCTGATCTCTAGTAGAGATCTCCAAATTATTCATGCTACTGGTCCTTTAAATTAGCAAAGCATAGTTTCTCTGACACTCCTACCTCACTGAGTCACAAACAAAGTTCTCCAAAAAAGAACGATCACGTCTCTCTAATAGGCAGTAGAGTGTCACCTAAGTACTATTTTTCTGAAGAGCTTTTAGAGGCTTTGTCCCTGTTTCCCCCTAGAGAACAATCTAGGCTTCACTTACCATTTAGATTGCCGAGCCATGAGTGCACAAGAATGAGTTCTAGCAGAAGGAGCCCATCTGTAATGATAAAAGTATCCAAAGATGAAAGTTTGGGCAGAGATGACCATCATAGCAAAGACGAAAGCATATTGACCACACAAATATCATCTAGAAGAGAGAAAGGTCTCTGGAGAGATCGTTTGCTATTCCTCTTGATTGTTACATTATCTGCAATACTACGCTTCTACAAGTTCCCCTCTCTACCACCAGGATTAAGCTCAGATGAGGCCAGTGCTGGATATGAAACTTATGCTTTGCTTTTACATGGGACAGATCGGTGGGGAAATAAGTTTCCGGTCTATTTTCCTGGATGGGGATCTGGCCAAAACGTTCTGCTCTCTTACCTCAACATCCCATTTATCAAAATCTTTGGCTTAACGATTTTTGCCGAAAGGTTTTCGAGTGCACTGCTGGGTCTGCTCACGATTATCGTTTTCTATGCTTTCATTAAGAAATGGTATGGCACAAGAACTGCTCTGATAGCTGCTTTCTTTCTTGGCACTTATCCCTGGCATATTGTCATATCCAGATACAGTTTAGAATCGAATATCTTTCCCTGCTTTATACTATTTGGTATTGCTTGTCTATCCTATTGTTATACGTCAAAATACTCTCGCATACTTATTCCATTCTCTCTAGTATTTATGGCAATATCATTTTATGCCTATGGAGTATCCATTATTGTTATTCCTGGAATATTAGTACTTTACTTCTTATTTGCCAGCAAAAAGGAGATTTGGCGAAATAAAATCGGCTTCATGCTCAGTCTTTTACTCTTTTTACTTATATCCTCGCCTTTCCTTATATTTATTCTTGATAACTTTATCCTGCATAGAACTCCCCCTATTATACAACATTTACCATTTACGATCCCCTTATTGATCAGCAGTAGACTGGCACAAATATCAACTGGGCAAGACCTTGTAGCTTGGAATACTCTCTATCTTAGTGGTCAATTGGATAATCCGCTTGTGCCAGGGATGGGACTGATAACCTTCCCATGGATAGCCATTGGTATTTACTATAGCTTAAGAAAACGCAACATATATGCCAATCTTCTCGTTATCTGGCTTATATCCACCATCCCGTTTTTCTTCATTTTTCCGGTAAACATCTCTCGGGGCAATGCCGTTTTCATTCCCTCAGTTGGGCTGAGTGCCATTGGTATCAGTGGTCTTTATGATGCGATTGAGAAAAAAGATGTAAAAAAAGCTTTTTTATCATTGGTTCTGGCAACTGCACTCATCTATAATGGACTCTTCTGTTTTGTATTTTTTACCTATTACAATGAGCAGGCCTGGTCCTCTTTCAACGGTGGGTTTGACGTTGCACTCAAGCAAACCATTTCTCTTGCTTCTGCGAAGGAGCCCATCTATGTTTCTAACCAGCTAAGTCCGCATTTGAGTTTTGTGTACGTCCTATTTTTTCTCAAAATAGATCCCACAGATTTTCAAAAGCACTCACGTGTTTATCTGTATTATGGAACCTATCAAGTTGCTCAGTATAGAAGATACTATTTTTATCCGAAAGATCGTGGACTTACTACAAGCCCCTCATTTGTTGGTATTCTCAAAGGCCAGGAACAACTGACTTGCTGGCGTAGTCAGGTTCTCTATACCGAACCCGGCTGGAGAGTTGTACGATGTTTTAATAAGCTGAAATGAGCATTGATGCTCTTTTCGGCTAAAGATCGAACTTGCGTATCAGCCATTCACCTAGTCGTATGCCCGGCTTTTCAATCCAAGAATAAAACATTGCAGAGACAGGAAAAATGATAACCAACGTCCAACACCAAAGAGCTATATATTCCACTAGATGTCCCAAATGCTGCTGTTGAATTTGAAAAAGAAGAATATTCCTAAATAAGAATAAGAGTTGCTGATGCCACATATACAAACTAAAGGAAATCAAGGCGATCTGACGTAAGAGAGTTCCTTCTAGTGGGCGCTTGATTCTAGCTGAACCGTATAACACTGCTAGCAGGCAAAGCCCATAGCCAATGGCGTACCCGAAGCTTTGCCACTCTGGCAAGTAGAGAGAGACTAAAGTAGGAATAGAGGGATTGAGAAAGGTGAAAATGACATGATATTTGGGATACTTGGCATATCTAGCAAATATAGTATAATTATATGCATTGATGTCAATAAAATAGTAAGCCCAAAAAAACAAAAAGAAGATAATAGCCAGGCCTATTGTTAATAGCAAAGGGCTCAAATAGCGCATTCTCACGCTCCAATATTGTGCCGACGGAGTGTATTGCATATAGGTATAGAACGTACACACGAGCATGCCAATCGCAAAAACCTCAAGATCTTTGCCCTGATCACCATAGATGAGCGGTTTAAGCGCAAGAGAGATGTGATGAGGGATCAGAAAGTCAAGTTTTGTAGTGGGAGAGAGATACAGGCCCCAATATTTAGTGAGCAAGCCCCAAGCGATCATAATGAGCAAGCAAAAAGAGAGTTTGGCCATACGCCAATTGATGCTACCACGGCGAACAATCAAGCCAAAGACCCACGCAATAATTGGAAGAAGCAGATAGAATTGGAATTCGATAACCAGTGTCCAGAACACTCCATTCACCTCTCCAGAGAGAAAAGTACTCATACGGAAAGTTAGAAAGAGCCATAGATCATGCCAATGACTGGAATGTAGGAAATCTGGACGAAGTAATAAAACCATTACAAATAGCGTAACGTAGTAGCCTGGTATGATGCGAAAAATGCGACGAAGATAAAAACGACGCAAAGAAGGCCATGGACTCTCAAATACCAATGCTTTAGCATAAGGTAAAAAGAGTAGAAATCCGGAAAGAACAAAAAAGAGATAGACTCCCGAGTAACCACCATTAGCAAGAGATTGGGAAAAATAAGTAAGCATACCAGATATATCATGGATGTCATGGACAGGCCCCCAAATACCTGTTTGAGCAGATATTGAGTTAAGATGAGATAAAATAATAATGAAGCAGGCTATTGCTCGCAAACCATCTAGAGAATGAATATGGCGTTTGGAATTGCTTTCATCTAATGTATTAAAATCAGATAACGGAATATTTTGGTTATTAGACCTGTACTCATCTCTGAGAGCTGTATGCATAATATTATTCCTGCAAAAGACTGTTAGATACGCCACAATTTCAAGTTCTTCATAGAGTCACTACTCTCTTGTTTTGGCGAGATCACATAATGTTCTCCCTGACAGTAGCTCGTCGAAGTTTGAAGTTATCAATGTACAAATTCACTTGCATGGATGTGGTTCAAGCTTGTGTATGAGCCATTCTCCAAGACGAATACCGGGTTGTTCTATCCAGCGATAGAGCATAGCAGAGCTGGGAATAATGATAACAAGGATCCAACACCACAAAGCACTGTATTGTACCAGAGGGCCCCAACCCTGGTATCGGATATAGGGATTGATGGCATTGGCAAAGAGAGACATCAATTGGAAATGCCACATGTACAAACTGAAAGAAATAGATGCAATCCAACGTAACACTGGCGACTCAAAAGGATGCTTAAGCCTAGGTGAACCGCATAACAATGCTAATAAGCAGAGACCAAAGCCAATAGCATATACCAGAGTTTGCCATTCCTCCCAATAAGGGTAGATCATGCCAGGAATGCGAGGATCAAGGAAAGTAAAGACTACCTGGGATGTAGAATGTCCACCATAATTACTTGGATTGATATCTATAAAATAGAAATAGCAAAGGGATAGACAAAAGAGAATTGTCAGACCTAAAGTAAAGAGTAACGGACGCAGACGATGTATTCTGATGTGCCAGGACTCTACTGAGGGAGCATATTGTATACAAGTATAAATCATAGATACCAGCATACCAACAGCAAAAACCTCAAAAAATTTTCCTGTATCAGAGTAGAGGTATGGGATGAGTGCATCAGAGACTGCATGAGGGATCAAAAAATCCAATTTTGAGGTGTTGGCCAAAAACAGTCCCCAGCATCTTGTTAGCAATCCCCAGGTGATCATCAGCAGCAGACAGAAGGTCAGTTTGAGGATGCGCCAGCGCAAAGTGCCGCGGTACACAATCAAACTGAAGAGCCAAGCAAAAAGCGGAAGGAGTAGATAAAACTGGAATTCAACACTGAGACTCCAGAAGGAGCCATTAAGTGTATTTGCTAGCCCCTGACTCATTGTAAAGGTTAGGAAAGGCCATAAATAGGGACGGTAGCTAGTACGCAAATATTGTGGATGAAAGAACAAGATAATTAAGAAGAGAACAGTATAATAGCCAGGAAGAATACGGAAAATACGACGAAGATAAAAACGACGTAAGGAAGGCCATCTACTCTCAAAGAGCAAAGCTTTGCAATATGGTAAAAAAAGTAAAAATCCTGACAAGAGAAAAAATAGTATAACTCCTGAATTCCCAGCATAGGAAATTGTATTAGCTATATAAACAAGTATACCTGGTAAATCATGAATATGATTCACAGAATTCCAGATGCCTCTTCCACCAGCTATGAAGCTCACATGGAATAAAAGAACACCCAGACAAGCTATGGCTCGTACGCCATCCAGCACAGGAAGCTGATTTTTAGATGCACTGTCTTTGAGTGAATGAGTCATCGATTGATTGGACAGTGGAATATTTTGATGACTGAGAGTTGTATCTATAACAAGAACCTCGTGCACATAATTTGTGGCAAGCATACTCAATAGGAAAGGTCATTGTCTAGGGTGAAAGCGGGACAATTTGAAAAAAATAGATCATTTAACTATGAGGACAGACTCTTGTCCTTGTCTTCATCGCTTCACCAAGGATCGTATACTAAAGGAGATCAGAGTATGAGAGGGTATACACTATCCACATTTTTAGAAGAAAGCTGCTCTTCTGCTTGACAATACTGCTCTTCATCGCATAAAACTAAACGTGTGGATAGTATCCACTCTAGAATGCTATGCTCGGATACAATTCGGCCATAGCTAGTTTTTTCGATCTATCGATCAGGGGGTTTCTAACTTCCGATTGTATTTAAGTAAGGAGTAACCATTTATGGCTTTTGAGCTTCCTTCACTGCCATATAGCTACGATGCACTCGAGCCCTATATTGACACTGAAACCATGCATTTGCATCATGATAAACACCATGCTGCCTATGTCAACAACCTGAATGCGGCCCTGCAAGGTCATCCATTTGCAAATCTACCGGTTGAAGAGGTAGTACGTCGCCTAAATGAAATACCTGAGAATATTCGTACTGCCGTTCGTAACAACGGTGGTGGTCATGTCAACCATACCATGTTCTGGGAAATTATGACCCCTGGTGGCAGCAAAACACCAACTGGCGAGCTGGCTACAGCCATCAATGCCAAATTTGGTTCATTTGATGCTTTCAAGACAGCATTCAATGATGCTGGTGTGAAACGTTTTGGTTCTGGTTGGGCCTGGCTCATTCTCAACAAGACAGGTGAGCTTGAAATTACCTCTACTGCTAACCAGGATAGCCCCTTGATGGAGGGCGCTTTCCCTGTGCTGGGCAATGATGTATGGGAGCATGCCTACTACCTCAAGTATCAGAATCGCCGCCCTGACTATCTCAACGCTTGGTGGAATGTTGTCAACTGGGATGAGGTTGCCAAGCGTTACGCTCGCGCCCGTGGTCGCTAGTGTGCCTCGTTAACATCTAAAAGAAACTATGAGTCATCCCGAAAATTGGGAGAACCTTTCTAGTGGCTTTGAGCAGCCAAGACTCGAATCGTCTCCACATTCGGAGGGAAAAGACTGCCAAGAGCTGGGTGAGAGTCGTTCCAAACGCGGCTGATCGCCCAGCGCAATCGGTAAAGCGGTGCGATGACCTCTCGGCACCGTTTTCCGGTTCGGTGGCATTTGAGACGAAGGATTAATTCAACAAGATCTTTATCTCTCCTCAAGCCTCCTTGCTATTGCAGAGTTATGTACATGATTACCTTTACTCGCATGTTGTCATGTATATCCTAATAAGTTAGATTTGACTAGTTAGAATGTTAAACTTGCTACTTTTGAAGTATATGCAAAATATCTATAAAATATCAGATGACTTCTCTTAGACTAGATTTTGTTATGAGTGTCGAGTTATATTTGAAAGGAAGTCCATCTTTTGAGATTTTTAGCCCCGTCTCAATTGATTGGCTACTTGTGAGAAATTGATGAATAGAGTTTGCCATATGTAAATGTTTTACTTTCCTAGAAAAGTAAGGAGAATAGAACGTGGATAGAAGGAAAATTTCTGATAAAGGAAAAAGTCAAGCAAAATTGAATCGGAATGCACAGGATTTTTTCAAACGAGCAGCTCAAGATGATGAGCGACAGAGGCTCTTGAACAAGCCAGAAGCTGCTCGAGCGAGCACGTCAAAGTCAATGGACCTCAAGAGCAAGTCAGGGGAGCACAGCGTGTCCAGGCACTCTCATGCAATCAATCAGCCCGTTTGGGAGAAACAACGGCACAGTGACTATGGCGCGTCCAAATCCCGTCAGAGACAAAACTCCTCAGCCCAACTACAGCGGTTCTCCAAAGTCTTGATCCTTCAAGACAAGGGAACTCACAGGAGAGACGAGGGGTCAAGCTTTCCGACGACCCCTGTAGGTTGGCAGCAGGCAATGCTACGCCGCTCCAGCAGGCCCCCTCTGGGTGGGAGATCATTCAATCCAAGCCTGAGAAGAAAGAGCCCTGCATTAGCAGGAGGCGGAGAAGGTGAAGAGTCATCTAGCCAGCAACAAGGAGAAACTGGCAAATATACTACTGATACTCCTTTAATGAAAACATTTTGGAGTTACATGAATAATGAAATTAGTCATGATGAATGGGGAGCACATGCAAGACAGGTTTTAGAAGAAAGCAATACTGATAAAAAAGAGTATGTGAGGTTGAACACCTTTAACGAAATACTTGAAGAGGCACAAAAAGAAAGCTCATAAGAAGTGTCGCTTGCAATGTGCACTAGAGGTAGGCCTAAGATCCTGGCTCAAGTCTGTCATACTGAGTTGGCATCGATGTGAAGAACCTCCTGACTTTCCTGTTGTCTTTCTCAATTCAACAGTCTAACTCAGGAGGTCTTTTTTTGCCCAGCCCCTGCGCTTCTTGGGATTTTCCCTTGTTTTTCTCTCAAAGAGGTTTTACGGAGTCCCCAAAAATCAGGGATGACTCATAGTTTTATCTTGCCTCTTGTACTGCGGGTTTGGTTTATCCATTGTCATCGTCCCATGGCGAGGACCACTCACTAAGGAATTCGTCTAGCTCGGCACGCGTAGTAACATGACAGGCCACCCGAGCTGGGTGCATAATCTCCAAGTAGTCCCCTTCTATTGGATCACGCTCCCATGTGACAGTCATCCCATGTTCAACAGCATCGATCACCATGGTGCGCCACTCATCAGACAAATGAGGCTTTTGCTGCCTATCTGACATAACGACCTCTCAATTCTGTCATACTTTGCCTTTAGGACCACCAAATACCTCTGGTACATCAGTCATTTCATAAAAAGTGGCGACTGGGATACGCAC
>CBJMBI010000036.1:0-15174 GCA_966427955.1 uncultured Ktedonobacterales bacterium | reverse complement strand
GCTGATTTTGTTGGCATTGATCTTAATCATTCCATGCTTCGAGATTGGAATGTGAGCAACTTGCTAGATATGCTATTTTTTGGGGCTTCGTCTGAGGTTGTGAAGCAGGTTTGGGTAGCGGGAGAAGAAGTGCATTAGTAAACTACACTTCTTCTCTCTCTCTATTCGATCTCAAGTGCGCAATGCCATTGCTTATAGGGAAAACTACCATAAAAGGCGTATCAAGCAGTAGCTTAGAGCATGGGTAACTGCACACCAAGCTCTCTTGCACACGTTACTGCCTCTTCATAGCCTGCGTCGGCATGGCGCATGACGCCAGTTGCCGGATCATTGGTGAGCACGCGCTCCAGGCGTTTGGCCGCTTCCTTTGTGCCGTCTGCAACAATAACCATGCCCGCATGCTGTGAAAAGCCCATGCCGACTCCTCCGCCATGATGCAGGCTTACCCAAGTCGCGCCGCTCGCACAATTTAGTAGGGCATTGAGCAGTGGCCAGTCAGATACTGCATCAGAGCCGTCTTTCATCGCTTCAGTCTCGCGGTTGGGGCTGGCAACTGAGCCTGAATCGAGATGATCACGGCCAATCACCACGGGTGCGCTTAATTCGCCGGAAGCTACCATGTCATTGAATGCTAGACCGAGCTTTGCACGTTCGCCAAGTCCTACCCAACAGATGCGTGCGGGTAAACCCTGAAACGTGATTTTCTTCTGCGCCATATCGATCCAGCGGTGCAGATGCGGATTGTCGGGGATGAGTGCTTTTACCTTGGCATCAGTTTTATAAATGTCTTCTGGGTTGCCAGAAAGCGCCACCCAACGGAATGGGCCGATGCCCCGGCAGAACAATGGGCGGATATAGGCGGGGACAAAACCGGGGAAGTCAAAAGCATTTTTTACGCCCTCCTCGCTTGCCACCTGCCGGATGTTGTTGCCGTAATCGACTACCGGGATGCCCTGTTTGTAAAAATCGAGCATCGCACGCACCTGTATAGCAATGGATTCCCTTGCGCGTTGCTCAACAGTTTTCGGATCGCGTATGCGCAAACTCGCAGCTTCTGTCATACTAAGCCCCAATGGGAGATAGCCGTTTAATGGATCATGCGCACTGGTCTGGTCAGTTACCATGTCAGGATGGATGCCGCGCCTCACAAGCTCGGGGAAAATCTCGGCAGCATTACCGAGCAGGCCGACAGAAAGCGGTTCCTTACGCTGACAGGATGCATGAATAAGTTCTAGCGCTTCGTTTAGATCAATGCACATCCGGTCGAGGTATCTGGTATTGAGGCGTTTCTGGATGCGGGTTGCATCACATTCAACGGCAAGCATGGAGGCTCCTGCCATTGTAGATGCCAATGGCTGTGCACCACCCATTCCGCCTAAACCTCCAGTAAGTATCCATTTGCCAGGTAAGTCACCACCAAAATGCTGGCGACCCATTTCTACGAATGTTTCATACGTCCCCTGCACGATGCCTTGGCTGCCGATATAAATCCACGAGCCAGCAGTCATCTGGCCGTACATCATCAGACCCTTGCGGTCGAGGTCGCGGAAGTGCTCCCAGGTCGCCCAATGCGGCACCAGATTGGAGTTGGCGATCAGCACGCGTGGTGCATCCGTATGTGTCTTGAAAACACCAACTGGCTTGCCTGACTGTATCAGTAAAGTTTCATCATCGTTGAGTGCTTTCAGCGTTTCAACAATGCGATCAAAGCATTTCCAGTTGCGAGCAGCCTTGCCGATGCCTCCGTATACAATCAGTTCATCTGGGTTTTCTGCCACTTCTGGGTCGAGGTTATTCATCAACATGCGTATCGGGGCCTCGGTCAGCCAGCTTTTTGCTGCGAGTTTCGTGCCATGCGGTGCTTTGATGATGCGTGCATTCGCCTGTGGACGTTCAGGAATAGCCATGTGCAATTCTTCTCCGTGAGTTAGCTAAACCAATACTACTCTCAGACAACGAAAATGGACTGTACAAAGTGTACCCCAAATCAGTGGCTGATTTCATTAAAAGAGGATCATTCTTGCCGATCCATAGAAGGAAGGATTGGTTTAAAGCGAGAAGCCAGCAAAAACAGCGTAGGTAGCAAAAAGATAATAAGATAGGCAACACTATTAGAGATCACAAAGATATTCAAGTACTGTGATCCTGCCCATGCGAATATAAAAGCATGGACTAGCTCTGCCAGACAGGCACCATAGAGAAACAGGAAGCAGGCCAGCGATATCGAGAAGCGCGGAATGAGTATGGCAAATACGAAGGGCCAGATACAGTACCATGGTTGGACGAATGTGCTGCCCAATGCGAGCAAGGTAAACATGGTAAGAAAACAGCCCTTGAGGAAACCCGAGAAATCTTTGGAAGAAAGCCGTAGAGCATAGAGAAAGCAGATCCCAAACAGGATTCTCCCTATCAGTTTGCCTTGGTCATAAGAAAGGTGTGTTGGAAAGAGATCGACCAAAAGGATACTAAATGAATAGAGATACCCTTGAATTTCACTGATGGCGCGTTGGAGGGTTTGTGGGCCTGCCCAGAAGAGGGCATAACTATCAATGATGACTGATAAGAAGAGAATAAGAGATTTGGCCATGTAGCTCAGGCGTGCTTTCATTGTTGATTGTTGTCTCAAACTGTAGATGAAAAAGAGTGGGATGAGCACCAGGGAGGCAAATTTGATCAAGACGGAAGCTGTGATAAGTGTCATGGCCCAGAGGTGGCGCTCTTTTACTAACGCAAATATGGCCAGAATGATCAAGAATACCATAACAATGTCATTATGGCTGTTAGCAGAATACTCTAGGAGGGCGAAGGGATTCCAAGCAAGGGCAAGTGTTGCTGGTAGAGCAAACCTGGGAGCAATCTTTAAAAGAATTTTGTAGATGATAAATGCGGTAAGCATAAGTATAGCTGAAAACAGAAATTTTAGGATTAGAAGTGAAGCCAGGATATTTCTTCCTGCTATAACAAGTGGAAGTGCTTGAATGAGCAGGGCAAATGGCCCATAAGGTGATGGCAATTGCATAACAGTTCCTGCCAGCTTCATGAGCGGATCGTGAGGGAATTGAGATGGTGGAATAACCATCGGATTGGCATGATATTGTACTAGAACCAGACTACGTACAACGTAGAAGAAAAGATCCTCAGCATTAATAGGATAGACAAAAATAGTTGTTGATGCAAAAATGCAGCCAAAGCCAAGAATAATCCAAAGAGTGGCACGATCCTGAAATCTGAATGCTTCCCACCAAGCCAGGCCGAACATGACAAACAGCAAGCTGAAGGAGAGTATAAATGTAAAAAAGGCTGTCTGTGAATATTTACTGATAGTTCCTATATCTGAAAGCGTTTGAAAGTAGTTTATTACAGGAAAAGATCGTAAAAGGTAGAGAGAGTAAATAAGTTCACTAGTTGTACCAAGCAGGAGGAGCCATTTGTAAGACTGCAGGAAAGTTACCAATTTCGTAAGAGATCCTCGCCAATCTGCTCTGGTCATAGTGAAATATTTGATAGCTCTTGGTTTCTCTAATACTGATCTAGTATTATACTGTATAGCAAAGTAATCAATATTCTCTTTCATTAGCAACACCTTCTATCTGATACTAACAGAGGAATAAGTAGATAATATCCAATTACTAACAAAGAATCTAGGGGGATGGAGGGTCAAAATCCTTTTGTGAGTAAGAAGGCAAGGATGAGAAAATCTGTTTAAAATGATAGGCGAGCAAAAGTAGTATAGGTGGGAGGAAGATAGCAAAGTAGACAATGTTGCTAGCGAGGATAATTATATCAACGTACCGTGATCCCGCCCATGGCAATATATAAGCGTGAACAAGTTCGCCCAGAGTAGCTCCATAGACGAAGAGAAAGGCAGCTAGCGATACCCGAATGCGTGGGATGAGTATAGCTAAGACAAAGGGCCAGATGAAGTACCATGGCTGAACGAACGTACTGCCGAATGCCAGCAAGGCAAACATCGTAAGGAAACAGCCTTTGAGCAGACTCAAGAAATCTCTTGAAGAAAGCCATAGGGCATGCAGAAAGCAGATTCCGAAGAGAGCCCATCCGATCAGCTTGCTCTGATCAAGAGACAAATGTCCTGAAGAAAAGCCATACAGGAAGACATTAAACGAGTAGAGTTGCTCTTGAACTTGATCAAAAAAACGTTGGAGCGTTTGTGGGCCAGCCCAGAAGAGCGCGAAGCTGTCAATGATGAGTGATGAGAAGACGACAATAACTTTTATAATATACGCGGTACGCATTTTTTTTGTTGACTGTTGTCTAAAGCTATAAATGAAGAAGAGTGGCGCAAGTGGTAGAGAGGAAAATTTGATCAAGGCAGAAGCTGTGATGAATGTCATGGCCCAGACGTGGCGCTTTTTTGTGAGTGCAAATATTGCCAGAACAATAAGGAAGGTCATAACAATATCATTATGGCTGTTGGCGGAATATTCCAGGAGGACAAAAGGATTCCAAACGAGAGCAAGTACTCCGGGAAGGGCAAACTTGGGGGCAATCTGTGAAAGGATTTTGTAAACTAACCATGCTTGTATCATGAGGAGAGTAGAATACATGAACTTGAAAAGCAGGGCTGAGACAAAAACATTTCTTCCTGCTATAAGCAGTGGGATTGCTTGAATGAGTTGGGTAAGTGGGCCATAAGGCGATGGCCAATTGATGACAGTGCCTGCCAACTGTATGATAGGGTCTTTTGCAAACAAGGATGGTGGAGTAATCATTGGATTGGCGTGATACTGTACCATCACTAAACTACGAGCAATATAGAAGAATAAGTCGAGAGCTGTAATAGGATAAACAAAGATAGTAGTTGACGCAAAAATGATGCCAAAGCCGAGAATAATCCAGAGAGTAGCACGATCCTGAAATCTAAATGCTTCTAACCAAGCGAGGCCAAATATGACAAACAGCAAGCTGAAGACCATCACATATGTGAGAAAGCCTGCATGGCTATATCCACTCATACTTCCCATATCAGATTTCCCACTCTGAAAGTAATGCGTCAATGGAAAATTATGCAAAAGATACAATAAGTATATAATTTCACTGATTATGCCAAGTAAAAAAAAACGCCTATAAGTTTTTAAGAAAAATAGTCTATTTGTAATCGAATATGTTTGACTTTTCTTATTAGTGGTATTTTGTTTCATAATAAAGGGTATTCGTGAAGTTTGTGTAAAAATAGAACGTATTATGGGAAAATGAGGATGTATTTTCATTGGAGCCTCCTTGTTTTTATCCGCTTCTCCACAATTAAGAAAGGGAATAAACAGATAGTATCTGGTAAGCCAGAGATAATCTAGGGGGATAGAGGGTCTAAATTCTTTTCTTTTTTATGCCCAATCTTGATGACTGCAATGACAACTATTCGGTCCTTGCTTCCAATGGGTAGTCGCCTATGCTCACATTTCTTTCTTCCGCTCTTTCCCAAAGAGTTAGATATTTGACTATTTAAATTTGCTCTCCCTGTATACTCAATTTGAACTCAACATGATGAAAAGATAATTGAGGAGGGGAAACTATACTCTTCTGCATATCTTAATCCATGTGAGCGATGACTCTTTCTAGTAACAATATAGTGGAAGAAGGGCTTCAAATTATGCATCGCACAAAAATCATCAAAAAATGTTTAGCACAACCGCGTTTGTTGCTACGGACCTTCTTACTTGGTATGCTTCTTACTGGGTGCTTTGCAGTAATGGCAGATTTAGGGGTAGCTATGGCGTCTGCTCAATCATTAGCGAAACACAACAGTTCTCCTAAGCACCATGCTAAGCACAGAGATAAGGGGCAGGATGATCAATCATTGGATGGAGATTCAGATAAAAAAGGGGATAAAGGGACAGAAGAAGGATCGGATAAAAAAGGGGATAAGGGAAATGAGGAAGGATCGGATAAAAAAGGGGATAATGGATTAAGAGGAGAACCAGGATCAAAAGGAAAAGCTGTTCCTGTAAATAACAACCAAAATTCAGGAACTGCTAACAATGCAACAGGATCAAACGGAACAAGCGGTGCACCTAGTGTTGGTGGTGTTCCTGTTGGAGCCGTTCCTGTTGGAGGTGGTGCTGGTAGAGGTGCTGGTTCTGGAGGTGGTCCTGGAGGCGGTGGCCCTGGATTACCATCTACTGGTAGTGATCCTGGAAACAATCCTCTTCCTTAAAAACAATCCAAGGAAGAATCTGGTTATCTCTAGACTGAGACTCCCCATGCATTTCTGCAGGGGAGTCTTTGGTGCGAGTTTACTACTTGCTGGAATTTTTAGACGAGTTGTTGCTGATTTGAACTTATGCGATCCTGTACATTACCTATGATTTGTACATCGAACTTACCCTGAACTGCCTGTTCTGGTTGTATCAACATCATCACTCGTTGAGCAGCTTTAATGATATTTTCATCCCGAGAAATCTCAGCTTCCCTCAATTCCTCTTCCAGCGGTGTTCTCCATACATCAGGCTTGGCCTCATACTGTACAAGAGCAACCTCTGCTACCGTTTTACCTGCAAATTTCCGCTGGATCAGTGTCTTGAGCCCTGTGTATGCTTCTTTCAGCGATTCACTGGCGGTATTTTTGACACTGGTAGCAGAACCTGTAGTCAATGCAGTGATAACGAGCGTCAAGCTATCCATGGCGATCCTCTCTTCTAGCTTAAATATCACGGCTATATATCAATTTGTATGGTATTCAGTATATCACTCTCTTTTTCTCCATTCCAAGATGAGCCTATCTCAGCATAAAAATCTAAATACTACCATGTTTTCCCGGTGGCTAGCCACAGCATCGCAAATACGTTATAATGTGTGACGCTGAGCTAGCTGAATTGCAGGTTTTAGAGAAGCATCAGGAACCCCATGCCTCTGTGGGTGGGGGTCTGAAGAGGGAACGGTAAATGAACTGTCAACAATGTGGAAATGAGGTACAACCAGAAGAGCTTTTTTGTGGGCAATGTGGTACTGCAATCCTTTCCTCTCCATTGCCCACTAGTAGGATAAATTCAGTATCATTAGGCAGTAAAGATTTGCCTCTCTCACATAAAAATGCACCCTCTCCTCCTCTGCATATTCGTGCTTCTCATTCTCAAGCACTATCAACTCAAACGCCACCTCATCCACAGACTAAGAATTTCATCTCTCCATCTGGTGGTCTCTCCACAACTCGTCACTTTTCCCAAGAAACACCAGAATCTCAGCAGGAAACTGTTAGTGTGCAGCAACACCAGACGGAATTTTACCAAGATGCGACCCAAGCAATGTCTTTGCCATCCAATCAGGCCATTGTCGGTCAAGCACGAAATCTCTCTCATCAAACGTTCATGGATGCACAAGCGCAAAAAGGTCTTCCTGCTCTGGGGCAACAGAGGCTGCCAGTTCGACCACCAACTCAATCATTACATGCAGATCAATATATGTTGCCTCGTACTTCTTATCCAGGCCAGGTTGCCAGTGGTCAGGAATATGACTACCAAAGACCAATCAGGCCGTCAATTCCTTCCCAATCCCATAAGCAACAGCCTGGGTTAACTATTCTTATCGTTTCTATTAGTTTTGTCTTTTTGTTAATAAGTGTTATTGGTGTTACTGTGCTTTTTTTAAGGGGATCATCTCAAAATGTGGTGACCAGCGAGCCGCTCTCCCCAACAGTTGTGCTGCAGCCAACGCCGACACAGACTGAGACACCAACCCCTCAAACTACACCAACTTTAACACCTGTTTCCACTCCATTGCCCGATCCAGGTTTTATGTGGTGTGGACCTACATGCACCAATTATGGTTTCAGTGTAGAATATCCAGTTGGCTGGCAATTGGGAGGAGCACCGACAAACAATGGTATTCAGTTTACTAACCCTGCACAACCAAATCAAATTGCAACGTTTAAGGCAATTGGTCCAACAAGTGGTTCTGCAGGTG
Organism: uncultured Ktedonobacterales bacterium; assembly: GCA_966427955.1. Lineage (GTDB taxonomy): Bacteria > Chloroflexota > Ktedonobacteria > Ktedonobacterales > Ktedonobacteraceae > DASYAN01. The sequence continues at coordinate 7,254 of CBJMBI010000036.1, read as the reverse complement.
ACATTCTAAATAGCGAACTGCAGACTAATTTTGTAACTAAGCCTGGTTATATTCCTCCCCAAGGGACAGGTGTGACTACATTGGGAGGAGAAACCTGGGCTGCTACTACTGTATACTATCAAAGTGCTAATGGGTATGGCCCGCCGAATGCTAGTCAGCAGAGATTGCATGTCGCGATATATACAATTGTCTACCAGTCAAAGGGATATGCCATTGAGATACAAGCCCCTGATCCTGATGGTCAACAATTTACCCAGATTTATAATATGTATTATGCTATGATGCTTAGTAAGTTTTCTTTTGTGCAGTAACAAAGAGTACCTAAGGGAGGTCCCTTGAGAAATTACTTTCTTGTTCTGCTGGTATTTATTAGTGGTATAACCAGCCTGACTCTAGAAATGTGTGCATCACGTCTCTTGGGGGCATACTTCGGTACATCATTGTTTATCTGGGGCAATCTCATTGGTCTGATCTTGCTGTATCTAACTGTGGGTTATTTCCTGGGGGGCAGGCTTGCAGATCGACGTCCTTCTCCAGAATTATTGTGTAAATTGACAGCTGTGGCTGCACTAGCTGTCGCACTTATTCCGTTTGTGTGCCAACCCATTCTCTCGCTGTCGGTTACTGCTATTGCGCGGGTATCAGTAAGCACCTTCTTCAGCTCATTGGTTGGTACTTTGCTACTCTTTGCTCTTCCAGTAACTTTACTTGGTCTCGTCTCACCATTTGCTATTCGCTTGGCCACAAAAAATATTGGTGTGAGCGGACGCATAAGCGGTTCACTGTATGCCATTTCTACTATTGGAAGCATCCTGGGTTCATTTCTGCCCATATTCATTTTTATCCCACAGTTTGGGGTGAGACGAACATTGCTTATTTTTAGCGCATTCCTCTTTGCTGCCTCTCTTTGGGGACTGCGGCCACGCTGGCGTTCCTGCTTCATTATATTTCTAGTTTTTCTAGTTCTACCACTAGGTCCCCTCAAAGATATTCCCAATCTTGCCTACCAGCAAGAATCGCTCTATAATTATATTCAGGTAGCACAACATGACGGAGAGAGAGACCTCATCTTAAACGAAGGGCAAGCAATACATTCTATCTATTACTATAGGGATCCTAATAGAGTTCTGACAGGTTGGTATTGGGATTATTTTCTCGCCGCACCATACTTCAACCCTGGTTTTGACCCGCGGCAGTTGCATCGTGTTGCTATCATCGGTCTAGCTGGTGGAACGGTAGCGCATCAGTTCACAGCGGTTTATGGTTCTGTTCCCATTGATGGGGTGGAGATTGATCCTGCAATTGTAGATGTGGGGCGCAAGTTTTTCAACATGACGGAGCCCAATCTACATGTAAATATCCAAGATGGTCGTGCATTTTTGGCAACGACACATGAAAAATATGATGTTGTAGCGGTTGATGCATTTCGGCAACCTTACATTCCATTTCAACTCGCTACGCGTGAGTTTTTCACTGAGATCCGTTCACATCTCTCACCAAGGGGTGTTGTGACGCTTAATACGGGGCATACAGTAAATGATTACAGGCTTGTACAGGCATTTGTCAATACGATGAGTGTTGTCTTTCCCAGCATCTACGTATTCAATGTCCCAAATACATTGAATACAGAGATTGTAGCGACTATGCAGCCAACATCGCTTCAGACATTTTTGCAGAATATGGGGCAGTTCACCCCAGGTACTTTGATGTGGCGGCTTGCTAATGAAGTTATTCCTGTTGTCATGCTAGGTCATCCTGATGGAGGAGTTATCTTTACAGATGATCAGGCGTCTATTGAACAAATTACAGATCAGTTGTTACTGAACTACATCCAGAGCAGCCGTAACTATTGACAGTACACAAATTTCTGATGTAATGTGACTCCGGTCATAAGTAATGGCTCTTCATACACAAATGCAGGGGATTCATGCAAGATACTGGAATGTACTCGGGGATACAGGTTCGTGTAGGCTCTGTCCGAGCACATGGTCGTGTCAACTTTCCTGAGCTAACGTACTGCTCTCAAAGAAACTTGGATCAAAAGTCTAGTAGCATGGTAAACCTGGGCGTTAGTGCTTTTGCCAGGGGAAGATTGTTCCCCTGGAACAGAGCTGAGACACTATGACGCTGTTTATATACTATGAAAAGTAGTGTTTCATATGTTTTAACATATAAATATTAATTATACATTATATTCATTATATTTAAAATAATATCTTGACAGAAAAAGAGGAATGCTGTGCCCTTGTCTCAAACAAGGACGCGTTACTCACTCCCGTACCGTGATCGGTAGGGATCTTCTGACGCGGGGAGGGAGAATTAAATCTTGAAAAAAGCTAAGAAGGAAAGACCATCATGGCGGTAGTAGCAGTTATTGGTGCCCAATGGGGAGGCGAAGGCAAAGGCAAAATTATTGACGAGCTTGCCATGCGTGCAGATTTTGTCGTGCGCTACCAAGGAGGGGGCAATGTTGGACATCGTGTTGTTCACGAAAAAGGAGAGTTTACATTCCGTCTTGTTCCCTCTGGAATACTTTACCCGAATACAACCTGTATTATTGGAAATGGTGTTGTTGTTGACCCTAAAGGTCTCATCAGTGAGATGGAGAAGTTGCAACAACAAGGTATAGATATTTCGCGGCTCTATATTAGTGAGAGAGCGCACGTAGTGATGCCTTATCATTTCTTATTAGATCGGCTTGAAGAGGAAGCACGAGGAACAGATCATCTTGAGAATGCGCAGCGTGGAATCGGTCCTGCCAATGTCGATAAGCATGCGCGTACTGGTATTCGTATGGCTGACCTGCTAGATGTAGATACCTTTAGAGCTAAACTGTCTACCATTCTCCAACAGAAAAACCGTATGATTACTCAAATCTATGGCCAACGTCCTCTTTCTCTCGAAGAAATTCATAGCGAATACTTTAGTTATGGGTTGCAATTGCATTCTCACATTGCCGACACGCAAAAAATGTTGCATGATGCCTTATCTGATCATAAGACTATACTACTAGAAGGGGCTCATGGAGCGCTTCTTGATATCGATTTTGGTACTTATCCGTTTGTTGCCTCGTCGTCTACATTAGCTGCTAATGCAGCTGCTGGAGCTGGCCTACCTCCGCGTTCGATTGACCGGGTCATAGGTGTGTATAAGGCCTATACCACTCGGGTTGGTAGTGGTCCCATGCCAACGGGTTTATTCGACTCTTGGGGTCAAACCATGCGCGATCGTGGTCATGAATACAGGACCAACACAGGACGTGAACGACGCTGTGGCTGGTTCGACGCGGTCGCAGGCCGTTTCGTTGCTCAACTTAATGGTCTGGATGCAGCTGTTATCACAAAGCTAGATGTGCTGGACACATTCCCTACTCTCAAAATCTGTACGGCCTATAGTCTCCGTGGACGAACTATCCAGAGCCTGCCTGCAACGCTTTCTGATTTGGCTGCCTGTGAGCCTATCTATGAGGAAGTTAAGGGTTGGGAGTCTAGTACCACAGGAATCAGCCAGTATGAAGATTTGCCAGATGAAGCCAAAGCCTATCTCAAACGTTTGGAACAACTCCTAGAGACTCCCATTGTGATGGTTTCCGTGAGTCCGGAACGGGGAAAAACAATTCAATTGCAAGATGTATTGGTTTCAGCTGCCTAGAGAAGAGGCGTAAATGGGCAAAGGACAGACGCCCGTCCATGGACCGGTGTCTATTCTTGTGTTGATCATGTGATTACTGTAATGGCTTTTTGGCTATTGCTGCCCCGCTCCGAGGATAGCGTGAGGGACATGAATGATGTTGTTCCCAAACGAGCAAGCGACGTCCATCAGCTAGACCTGGTAAATCAATAGGAAGATCTGCTTTGAACTTTGTTCCAACAAGTGTGGCAGCATGTTTGGCTTGTTGTAGCTCTTCTGTAAGATCCCCTTTTTTCGGTAAAACAATCACACCACCTACTCGGCAGTAAGGGGCACAGTATTCGAGCAGTGTGGGTAGTGCAGAGACAGCACGAGCAGTTACTATATCAAATGTAGCACGATACTCTGATTTATGGGCTAATTCCTCAGCTCGTCCATGGATAATCTCAACATCTCGAAGTTGAAGTGTCTCTACCATGTGACGCAGAAAGAGCGTTTTTTTGCCTGTTGCTTCCAACAAGGTTACATGCCACTGTGGACGAACAATCTTGAGAGGAAGACCTGGAAACCCTGCTCCCGACCCTATATCAAGAAGACGGGCTCTTGAGTTTGTATATGCCTTCAGAAGGGATAATGAATCGAGGAAATGTTTTAGCAATACATCCTGAGGATCTGTAATAGCCGTCAAGTTTATACGTGTATTCCAGTCTAGCAGTTCTTGTCTATAGAACTCAAACGCTGCTAGTAATTGCTCATTGTGTAGATCAAGGCCAAGTTGTTGTAACCCTTCAGCAAATATCTTAGATGGACCTTCAACCATGGATTATACCTCAAAGAGAGAAATAGAGATTTATCTTGGGGGATTTCATTTTACGACAAAAATGAAGCTAGCTAAGCTCCTGCGAGGGCTTAACTAGCCCAGAGCTATCGTTATTTTTTTGCTCTGAGAAACTGGCCGCATATCCCATTTTCTGGCTAATGCGAAGTCGCTGTCGCTGTAGAAAGTGATTTGCGAGCATAGAGAGTGCGACGATCGGCTACATATTTTTGTGGGATAGGGCGAACATCTTCGGGATGATATGAACCAGCGGCATCTGTATTGATACCTGGGAAATTTGGACCATAGTTATAGTGTCCAGTTTGTGCGGGAGACAAAGGCTGACGTGCATACAGAGGTGTGCCCTTAACCTGTGGCACATCAAATTCTGGAGTCTCCTCATAGAGATCATCAGGGACTCTATCCAAGCCTCGTTGGAGCAAATCCGTCTCGCTTACCTTCAGATGAAGGGTATTATCTTTAACACCTTCCTCAATAAAGCGATGTGGAATATAATATGCCTTCACCAATAGTGCGTCGTTATCAACGAGCAGGTAATGGCTAAAACGTGCTTGCACAATCCCAATCCAATTTCCATCTCGATCAACAACATCTTGACCAATTTGGAATCGTGATTGAGCATCTGCAATCTCTTGAGATGTAATAGAATGCTCCTTTGGTAAGGCCATTGGATCTTCCAGTCCCCATCCTAAGATACCCACAAGTACAAAGGGAGCTGCAATAATTGTAATCCAGGGATTATCAGGAATAAACAACAACCCAGCAACTGCTACTAGGATAGCGACGCTTAAAAGCATAGGCCACCAGCTTGGACCAGGCAAATGGATATGATGCTCTCCCTCTGCCTCAACTGTTGCTTCGATATTGGCTGTTGGGAGACTTGTTAATTCGTTCATAGTCAAATGGGTGCTTTGAAGAGAATGATCCATACAAAGAATCCGCTTTCTCAATAATTCTACAATACAACCTGCAAGGACACGCTTTCTCAAATACTGTCCTGCCTTTGATAAGAATACCAAATATGTTAGAGGTGTGCAAGCCTTTGAGAAACAGGCTAGATAGCCCCGTTTAATGTGCCATAGGCTTGGGGGGGAGGATAGAAGTTGAGTTTAAAGACTTAATGCCCCTGTAAGGACAATCACTTCTTGACCAGACTTTAATAGGGTTTTCAAACTCTCAGAGTTTTCAATCACCTGATTATTCACAAAAATTTTTACTTGTTGACGAATGGTACCTTGCTCAGTACACAGGCAAGTCCATATCTGTGGGTATTGTTGTTGGAGACGTGTGAGCATTTCTCCCACAGTGTCTGCATGCAAGGTTATTTGACTCTTCCCTCCACTATAAGCGCTTAGTGTCGAGGGAAGACGCAGAGTCACAGCCGTTTTCTGATCCTTTTCCATAAAAAAAATCCTTATAATGTAGCCTGATAGCCTTGCTTGTCCTAGCTGAATCTGGTCAGGTGAGCTTGTGGGTGGCCTTTACGGCTCTTTCACAACAGTTTTTGGAACTGGATTCCTGACCTTCAATTGATTGAACTCACTGGTCAGGTAGGAATGTATTCTACCTTAAGGTACAGGGGCTCGTCAATTCATCATTGTATTGACATTCTACAACAACTTCTGCTATGCTCTTTGTAGTATAAGTTGAGAAGACAGGGAAAAATTTACAACTACTTATAAGAGGCGAAGCTTCCTTGTGTACTGAGAGCACGTTGGTACCAGGAAATTGTCTCAACATAGAGAATATAGACAAAGAGGAAAAAATGGCTGTTCTACTAAAATCATCGAAAGAGATCCTACTGTTGCGCGAGGCTGGGCGGATCGTTGCCGAAACGTATGAGGTACTTCGCCCATATATCGTGCCAGGAGTTACTACTGGTGAGCTTGATCGCATTGCCGAAGATTATATCCTCAGTAAAGGAGCAAAACCTATTTATAAAGGGTATGGAGCGAAAGCTGCTAGTAAAGGGAAGCCTGCCACACCACCATTCCCTGCAACTATTTGTGTAGCGGTTAATGATGTAATTTGTCATGGTATTCCCAGCATGCAAGAAGAATTGCACGAAGGAGATATTATTGGGATTGACATAGGAGTCCTCTATCAGGGTTGGGTAGGTGATGCTTGCGTGACTTTTGGTGTTGGGAAGTTGGATAGTCAGGCACAGCACCTGCTAGAGGTAGCCAAACGTTGCTTGGAACTGGGTATTGAGCAAGCTCGTCCCAAAAAGAGATTAGGTGATATCGGAGCAGCAATCCAGGATTATGCTGAGGCACAAGGTTTTTCTACTGTGCGCGAGTGGTATGGGCATGGCGTTGGACGTTCACTTCATGAAGATCCAGGAGTGCCCCATTTTGGGCGTCCCAACACAGGACTTCCTATTAAGCCAGGCATGGTCTTTACTATTGAGCCAATGATCAATGCAGGCGGCCCTCAAACCCGTGTGATGTCTGACCGCTGGACTGTAAAAACGGCAGATGGTTCCCTCTCAGCGCAATTTGAACATTCGCTAGCTATTACCGATGGTGAGCCGGAGATCCTAACTCTACTTTAGCAAAGCGCCCTGTAAATCCTCTAACAGAAACAGAACCCGCCGCAAGCTGCAGTGGTTTTAACCCAAGCGGATAGGCGGGTTTCTCGCGGACTTTGAGTCCGTGCGGAGTGTCACAGAAATCTTGTTGAGGTATTGTCTACAGTGATCTTTTGAGGAATTGCAACGTTGCACTCGTTATACCATGCTTATTGGGAAATATTGTATTGTAGATCCGCCTTATCTTAGGGAAATT
>CBJMBI010000035.1:0-15187 GCA_966427955.1 uncultured Ktedonobacterales bacterium | reverse complement strand
GTGATCAGTTTGGGCTGTTCACCATTTCGCATCAACTTTGCATCAATGGAACGAGGAGAATTGCTCTCATCCATTAAAGTTCCGTCTTCGCCTGGCTTATACATATGCAGAGCATAGCTAACAGCATGACTTCCCTGACTTACCTGTTTTGTCACAACAAAGAGATGTTGCCCATTACTAGCAAGCAAGAACGGCACGGCACCATCCGGTAAAGACTCCTTGGTCTTCTGGCTTTTTTGTCCATTAAGCAAGTAGAGATTCGAATCACCGGCTAACAGATATGAAGCAACCGTTTGACCTTGCAAAACTGACGTCATTACAGGAGTTTGTCCACCAGCACTAGTTAGATTAAGAGTATTTGTATTAGTTATTGTATTACATAGAGGATTTATCGATGCATCTTTATTATAGCTCATAATAGCCTGTCTTCCCGCATTTTGAAGACTGTTCTGCAGCGCAGCAACCCTATCTGACTGTGAGCCTACCAAGAAAGGACTCTGGATACTACGCAAATCATCCTGAGCAGCTACGAGCTTCTGAAGGGCACTCACTGCATCTTTATCAAGACTAGCCTGACTGATCAGAGCAGTAGCTTGATCAAGCTTCTGGCCAGTACCTATTTGTAAATGCCAAAAATAGTATGCACCACCAGTAAAAAGAGCAATTACAAAAATAACTAGGAGCGCCAATGTTGGATAGAGAAGATGATTACGCTTATGTTGTGGTAATACCGCAGCAGATTGAGGGGAATTTCCATTGCTACTAGGAGAAAAGAGAGGACCACTAGGAACAGTATGCACGGAAGCACTTGGGATACGTCCCTCATCAACTCGCATAGACATGTTCCGTACGGAACTAGAAGGCCGACTCAAGATTGCAGTATCCTCATCAGCACTAACATCGGAACCTCCAACATGCACAAGATGACGTGTTGTGGGAGGCTCAGCACCTAATTCCTGCACACGCACAACAATCGCTGTGATATTATCAGGTCCTCCATTTTCGTTGGCACGCTCGACTAAGTGATAGACGCTCTCCTGCGGCACATATTGTTCAACAATGGCACGCAGATCATCCTCATAAACTGAACCTGAGAGACCATCAGTACAGAGAATGAGACAATCACCATCCTCTAACTCTTCTGTGAACACATCGACTTCAACATCAACCTGGGTTCCCAAACAACGCGTAATGACACTACGTTGTGCATGTGAACGTGCCTGATCTCGTGTGAGTAAACCTGCACGGACTTGCTCTTCCACCCAAGAATGATCTTGCGAGACCTGCTTGACGCGTCCCTGGCGAATAACATAAGCACGACTATCACCAACATTGGCAATATAGGCCATCCTACCGCGTAATACAGCAGAAACACACGTAGTTCCCATTCCACTACGTAGCATATTCTCTGCAGCCCGTTGATGAATAATAGTATTTGCACGTTTGATCGCATTCATCAGCGAGAGAGCAATATCTTCACTATCGTCCTGATAATATGTCATAGTAACTGTATCTACAGCAATTTCACTTGCCACTTCACCTGCCGCATGCCCACCCATGCCATCAGCTACAATAAAGAGCGCGCCCTTCCTTGCCATCACCTGCTCATCTTTTGGGATGACATAAGCCATATTATCTTCATTATGTGGACGTTTGCGGCCAACATCTGTTAACTGTGCGACATCGAGCCGGAGTTGTTTGGACAACGTGATTCTCTCCCGTACTTATAAAGTAGCTCTCGATCGATGCACTCTGGATCTGCATCCTTCTGGGTGAAAGTGTTGCCGGATTGTTCGAGGCTACAGCCCCTACAATGACGGGGGGGTTCCTGCGCCTAATAATACACCCATACAGAGAAAAACGCAACCCGAGACTCTCAGGCAAAAGCGCCTGGGTTCTTTCGTACTAGCTCACTACCTCTTTGTCTAAGCAATCCCCCTGATTGGACAGTGAGCAAGCTCATCCCCTTCTGGGGATTGGGTTCCTGACAAACGCCGAATGAATGTAGCGCCATGATACCAGAAAATGCAAGAGAGAGCAAGAATATAGTACAAAAGATGGTCAAGAATTCGCTCGATATTCAGCGAACGTCTCTCTCTTCCCTCTTTACGCTATAGGTACTGCAGCCTTATAAGGCCAAAAGAAGAAAAGCACACGCTTGTTACCATAGAAAAATTAGAGACGTTAGTTATATAGCTGCATTCATGTGGCGAGACCGGAGAAATACAATGCATTAGCTAGTAGCTCTGAGCCAGAGCAATTTCTTACCAGAAGTCTCAGAAGAGAAGGTAATTTTGTAATGCATATAGGCATCAACGCTCAGTTATTATCCGATGGTCAAAACTATCGCAATGGTGGTGTCAGCCGGTATATACGTTATTTACTGACAGCACTGGCCAAACAACCAGGGGATAATACATATACAGTGTTTGTAAATGGACAGAACATTATTGATCGCCTTGCACCACACCCTCAAATCACTTATTTTGCTGCTCCATGGCCTGAGCACCAGCCGGCTATGAGAGTAGCATGGGAACAGTTAACCCTTCCGTCCCTTATACGACAGAAGCGTATTGATGTTTTACACTCTCCAGTTAATGTGCGTCCCGAACTGTTACCACGCGGTTGTGCAAGCGTGGTTACGCTTCACGATCTAGCATTTTTGCGCTTTCCTAAGGTTTTAACACGGGTAAAACGCATGTACCATCAAACATTTACCATACACAGTTTACGACACGCAACAATGTTAATCACTGTCTCTAACAGTACAAAACAGGATGCACATGAATTGGTAGGGATACCAAATGAACGTATTCAAACGATTTATCCATGTATTGATAAACGCTTTTCTTGTATCCGTGACGAAGTCAAAATACGTTCCTTTCGCCAACAACAAGGACTGACAGAGGGGTTTCTCCTCTATCTTGGAACTCTGGAGCCACGCAAGAATATCACAACACTGATCGATGCTTATGCCCTAGCAAGACAACAGTATATGCTACGAGAAAAGCTCGTCTTGGCAGGTGGAAAAGGCTGGCTCTATGATACTATCTTTGAAAAGGTTCACCAATTGGGGCTTGAGACAGAAGTGCTCTTTCCAGGGTATGTGAAGGATGATGAGCAAGTACTGTGGTATCAAGCAGCTACGGCCTTCGTCTACCCTTCACTATATGAGGGCTTTGGTATCCCAGTTGCAGAAGCTCTAGCCTGTGGTACACCGGTAGTAACTACCAACGCCTCTAGCCTGCCAGAGGCAGGGATGGGGCTAGCACTGTGCGTTGACCCTCATGATACCCAGGCCCTAGCCGAGGCATTACATCGTGCCTCAATCGATCAAGCACTACGAGAGAAGTGCCTCACACAGGCTCCAGCAGTAGCCCAAAAGTTTTCGGCCGAGATTATGGTTGCACAAACTATTCTTGCTTACGAGCAAGCAGCAAAACTGCATGCAAATTCTCGTTCCCATCAACGTTTATTGTCTGTTGAATAGTTATAGAGATAGTAGCACAAACATTATGGCCAGAACTGTACATAATAGTCATGTATCACAAACCTTCAGTGTAGATACGAGGACAGAAACTCACGAAATGATAGGCGGAGCAACTGGACAGATCACAAAAGCCATTTCTAAAAGGCGCTCACATCGCAAACAGTGGCGCATCTTCGAATGCGTCTTGATGGTTATCCTAGATGCACTCATGTTGAATATGGCTTTCTATCTAGCATATGCCATTAGGTTCGATTTGCTTGGCAATAGCCCCTGGCTTACTCAGCTTCACCTTATTTTTAATGACACAGGAACGATTCAGCCAAGACCCTTTGAGTACTATATACCGCTGGCAACAGTCTTTGTGATAGGTTTGATTATCATCTTCGCTCTTCGTCGGTTATACCACCTGCGTCTAACTGGAAGCTGGTTCCGACAAGTGTGGATTATCACGCTTTCTAGTACTATTGGAATAGCCCTGCTAATCGCTTATAATTTCGTCTTTCAGTACTCAACAAAGTCAATTATAGATCTGCCCCAATCACGCCTGTTGATTCTCTTTGCATGGCTCTCTTCTATTGTTGTACTTAGCCTGGGACGGTTAATCGTCTCGGGAGCAGTGGGCATGCTCTATCGTATGGGTCTTGGAGAAACGCGTTTGGTCGTTGTGGGATCGGGACGCTTAGGGAAATTAGTTATGCAACATATTGCAGCCAATCCCAACTTGGGGTATTCAATTGTGGGTTTTCTCCATGATCTGAATGAACCACCCAGCGACTTTGGACGCTTCAAGATGTTAGGTACCATTGATGATATTGGACCAGTTATCCGATCGATGCAAATCGATGAGGTCATTATTGCTCTGCCTGCACAGATGCACCAACAAGCCATCCGTAGTGTAAAGCTCTGTGAGCGCTTGGGAACTTCATTCAAGCTTATTCCTGACCTCTATGAGCTAAGCTTATCACGTATTGATATGGATACTATTGAGGGCATTCCACTGATTAACATCAAGCAGGCCTCTCTCAATGTCTGGCAAGGCTTTATCACACGACTGATTGATATCACTGTATCGGCTAGTGTCCTGGTTATCGGCCTACCACTCTGGATCTTCCTTGCAATAGCAGTAGCCCTCAGTTCACCAGGACCGATCATTTACAAACAGACCCGCATTGGACTCAATGGGCGCACATTTCAGATTTATAAGTTTCGCTCAATGTACAAAGATGCCGATCAGCGCCTAGCACAGCTACTCTCCCAAAACGAGGCCAGAGGCCCCCTATTTAAGATGAAAAATGACCCACGTGTTACACCAATTGGGAAATTCTTACGCAGTACCAGTCTGGATGAAATCCCTCAATTCATCAACACTTTGAAAGGAGAGATGAGCCTAGTTGGCCCACGTCCAGCATTGCCACAGGAAGTGGCCCAATATGAAGAATGGCAAAAGGGCCGTTTGGTTATCAAGCCTGGTCTGACCGGACTCTGGCAGGTACGTGGACGCAGTAACCTTACTTTTGATGAAGGTGTGCTAATGGACCTTTATTACATAGAAAATTGGTCGCTCCGCCTGTACATTCAGATTCTACTACGTACTATACCAGCAGTTTTATTCAGCCGAGGAGCTTATTGATTGATGAAAGTTGCATTAGTGCATGATTACCTTAATCAAATGGGTGGTGCAGAGCGAGTCGTGATCGCACTCCACGAGATATTTCCTGACGCGCCTATCTATACATCGATCTATGATCCTGCGCGTGTCGACCCGGCTTTTCAGAAAATGGATATTCGTACGTCATTCATGCAAAAATTGCCGCTGGTCACAAAACACCATCAACCCTATTTGCCGCTCTATCCCTTCGCAATGGAGCAGTTGGACTTGCGTGGATATGATCTGGTCTTAAGTAGTTCTAGTGCCTTTGGCAAAGGTGTGATCACGCGACCGGAAACTCTGCATATTTGTTACTGCCATACTCCTATGCGTTGGTGCTGGAACTATGAAGAGTATGTGGAACGTGAACGTTTAGGGAAAGTAGCCCGTACCATCTTGCCTTTCCTCATCACCAAACTGCGTACATGGGATCAGATCAGTGCCATGCGGGTAGATCACTTTGTTGCAAATTCACCGATAGTAGCTGAGCGTATTCGTAAATACTATCGACGTGAAGCAATGTATATTCCCCCACCAGTGGAGGCAAGCCGCTTTCCATTTGATCCTACAATAGAAGCAGAGAATTATTTTCTCATCCTTAGTCGACTTGTCCCCTATAAACGCATTGATCTAGCCATAGAAGCATGCAATCAGTTACAATTACCGCTGGTGATAATTGGAGGTGGACGCGATCTAGAACGGCTCAAACGCATGGCAGGGCCTACTATCCGCTTTCTTGGGAAGCTTTCTGATAAGGAAGTTGTTCATTATTACACACACTGCCGTGCTTTTATTTTTCCTGGTGAAGAAGACTTTGGCATTACTCCATTAGAAGCACAGGCATGTGGACGGCCTGTGATTGCATATGGCGCAGGTGGAGCACTGGCCACAATCATAGATGGGATAACGGGGATATTTTTCCACGAGCAAACAGTCAAGAGTCTGATGACGGCATTAGCTTCATTCAATGAGCATATGTTTAATCCTCTTGTTATCCACAATCATGCCCTTGAATTTGATATCTCACGCTTCCAGCACCGCATTCTCCAGTTTATTGAAACAAAAATGAACGAGAGAAAGTTAGCACAGACCCGTTTGCCAACCAATAGTCTGGTAAGCTAATACTACTAGCAAAAGAAAAAATCATAGGAAGGCTTATTAAATACAGTGGAACTGCGAATATATGGCCAAATACTGTGGAGACGCATCTGGATTGTCACACTTGTAGTTGCAATCGTAGGGATTTATGTCTCCTATCAGTATTATCAATCACATAAAATGCAGGCATTAACACAAAACTATAATACAACTGTTAGTATGCGCATTAGCCTGCAGTCTGCAATACATTCGGAGAGTTATTCTGATTATGTAAATACATCAAGCTCTCTGGCAGACGAATTTGCCTCAGGACCAACCCTTAGCTCTGATACCTTTGCTACTCAGGTCATTTGGCAGATTCGAAATGATATGCATACGATTGAACAGCGGTATGGTCAAAATCCTTCTCTGGGTGATTGGAAAGATACTTCAGCTATCATCAAAGCTCTTAGCAGCACACGCTCCCATAGCACAGTGACAATTAGCGTGACTTGGAACACTGAAGCAGGTGCTTGGGCAATTGCAAATGCAGTTGGTGAAGTCTGTGAAGAAAATATACCAAAATATCTGGATTATCAAGCAAATGCACAAGCATCAGCTACCCCAGGGTACCTTGCTACTGTGGCAAAGGTTCTCAATCAACCTGCCAAACCAACCACAGTGGATAGTGGAGCATTCACACCTAAAAAAACGCAAATGTTCGCGCTTCTCTTAGTTGGCCTAATTATTGGCATAGCACTGGCATTCTTAGTTGAATACCTTGATGATCGTATTCGCCGCTCAGAAGAGGTTGCCCAACTCCTTCAACTTCCCTTGTATGGAGAAATACCTCAGGCACCCATACCGGGTCAGTCTAAGCCTCGTAGCTCAATAGTTGCATGACTGTTTAACAGGTACATGACATATTGGCCGTTTATCACATGAGCATGTATCACGAGCGTTAGCTAAAAACAGAGCGAATATATGATTATTCTTGACAATCCCTTGTCCTGTTCTCTTGCCTTTCTTTCTTTATTGTGCTATCATGGCGGTGTTTTGCAGATCATCACCATTGCCAGCAAGCAAGTTTAGATAAAGAAAGAGCAAAAAAGTTATATTTGCTCTCTTGCATTCCATGATAGATATAAGGAGCATTAGCGTGGGCATACAATCCCAAGAGCAGATGGCACTGCTCACAGATTATGATCCAACAACACAATATAGCATATCCTATCATAATCTTTACAATAATATCTGTTTTGGTTGGGACAAAAAGCAAATAGAACAGCTTGTAATCTTGTTTGCAAGCCCTGCTTTTTATGCAGGGCAATCTACCGCTGCTGCAAATCTTGCCATTGCAGCGGCCCAAAATGGCACGCCTACCGTTCTTGTCGATGCAGATTTGCATAAACCAAGTCTCCAGCAACGCTTTGGTACAGACAAGCAGAGTGGTTTAAGCAGTATGCTTTCACAAGACATGATCACTACACAACAACTTGCGCAGTATTTGAGCGAGACTTTCATTCCTGACCTTTATTTACTTGGCACTGGACCAGCTATACAACAGTCAATTGAGATCAGACGCTTTCTTTCTAATAGACTGGGCAATGTCGTTTCTGGCTTACGCCTCTTTCTCAAACAAGCCGCAACCCAACCTGGCTTGATTATTTTTAATAGCCCACCAGTATTGTCTGATATTGACGCAGCTTTGATCAGTTCACATATGGATCAAACATTCTTGACTATTGCAACTGGCCACACCACACGTACACAAGCTAAACAAGCGCTGGAAAAGCTTGAGCGTGCTCATGCTAAACTAGCAGGTTTCATTATGCTCGATATCTAGAACAAATAGCCCCTTTATCTACCCACAACATTTTATCGCGCCAGCAAGGACGCCATCAGAGAGGAGGACACTGCATGCCAGAACAACCAGGGAAAAACAATAAATCCTGGGAGAAGGATTGGGAAAATGTGAGAGAGAGACTAACGGAATCAAGACTAGCTGCGATCAAAGCGACAGGCGAGCATCGCACCATACCACAACGACCTCCCGGCATGACTCGTTTGACAACACCACCAGATACACCACGCGTGGCACGGCCTCAACGTGAAATAGCGCCACCAAATAAGATACGACGCCGCATGATTATCTTGGGAAGTATCTTTGCCTCTGTAGCCATCATCGCGTGCGCTGTAGGAGTCCTGCTTGCCAGTGGTCTGTTACAAAGTAGTGGACCAGCAGCTACAGTTACTGATTTCTTTAACGCTGTCTCTAGCAAGAACTATGAGCAAGCATATCAGGACCTTGGACCAGCCATTACTATCCGACTTAACCAACAAGATTTCACTAAGCAAGCACAAGACCTTGATCAACGGTATGGACCAATCACAGACTATAAGGAAGTTGCCAATAGCGCTACTACTCAGGATGCTAGTCAGAGTTACGTATTTACAATTAAGCGCAGCAAGCTAACAACCTCATATAATTTACTTATCATCCTACAACAAGATCCCAATGAAGGCTGGAAAATTAGTGATTATGGAACCAGCCTGGGACCAAGCGTGGGATAAGAGGAAACCATCTTATTTTCTATTGATGTTTTCCTTATAAGGAATACTATTGCGAGGACATACAAAACCGTGTATCATAAACAACAAAAGAGAAGGACGCAAAGAATGGCCGCTTCTTTCACTTGATCACAAACTGACCTAATCGCTACAGACTTTAAGACATAAAGAGAGGGACTGCCACACAGGATTAAAATGAAACAGGAATCTTTCTGGAAAACCCTAAAACAACCGATTATTGGCCTAGCCCCAATGGATGGTGTCACTGATGCCCCTTGTCGTACTATGCACGGCATTTACGGATCACCCGACGTTGTACTCACCGAGTTTACCAATGTTGAAGGGATCTGGCGCGGCAGTGATCGCATCTTCCGCGACTTCCTCTATACTCCAGCAGAACGTCCTGTTGTCGCTCAAATTTTTGGGTGTCGGCCCGAGTTCTTCTATAAAGCAGCCCATGTGGTTTGTGAATTGGGATTTGACGGAGTAGATATTAATATGGGGTGTCCAGCTAAAACCATCGCTAATAGGGGAGGTGGTGCTGGGCTCATACGCTTGCCCGATACAGCTAAAGCAATTATTCGTGCAACTCAGCAAGGCGTTCGCGATTGGGCCAATGGACAAACCCTCGAAGACTTAGAGATGGACCGTCAGCGCATCAACTGCATTCACCGGATGAATGAAGAACGGGTACACATCTGGGGTGATAAAGCACACATTGAACGTCGCCTTCTCCCAGTCTCGGTCAAAACACGCCTAGGCTACGACTCAATCGTCATCACAGACTGGGTTCAGGAGCTGCTAGAAATGGAACCAGCCGTCATTTCCATTCATGGTCGCACTCTCGTACAACATTATAAGGGAGAGGCAAATTGGGAGGCAATTGCAGCTGCCTGTGAGATCGTGCGCAAGACGGACACCCTGATTCTCGGGAATGGCGATATTCATAGCCTCTACCAAGCTGCAGAGCGTATTCGCACAACAGGTGTCAATGGTGTCCTCATTGGACGAGCCAGTTTTGGCAACCCCTGGCTCTTTCAAAAGAAAGACGTACTCAAACAATTGCTCAATGCAGGAATCACAGTTACTCCAGAAAATCTACCAGATGTAGTTCCCACCCGTGAAGAGCGCTTGAAAATGGCATTGGAGCACGCACGTGTACATGCCAAATTGAAAGGTGAAGATCATTTTGTTGAGTTGCGCAAGCATATGGGCTGGTACCTGGGACATTTTCCAGGGGCCAAGCGTGTGCGCAATGAACTGGTCCGCATCAATAGCTTAGCAGATGTCGAGCAAATTATCCAAGCCGCCTTGGAAAATCCAGAAGAATTTGGTGATGAGGAAGGATCAAACATCTCGACAGAGAGTTTGCCAGACCCAGAACTAGATATGACTTGCACTCTATAAAAGAAACTATTGAGAAAAGCGAGCTGAAGAGTGCTAAAGTCCTACCTCGTGCATATATTAACAGCAACAAAAGGCATATAAGCACTCATCCTAGAATAATCAAGGAAGAGGGCAATAAAGAAGTTGTCTGCCACTTTAATATCTTTAGACCAATACTCCTTCGAGATCACCAACGAGCTTCTGAATCTCGCGCAAGCGTTGTTCTGCAATCTCAACATTTTCTAGAGCCTGAGCTAGAATACGTGCTTCCAGCGAAGCATACGTCTCAGCAATTTCTGGGTCAATGGAGCCCCCCACTAGCTCTAGAGCGCGACTTAGATTGTTCTCCATCGTTGCAGTTGACATGGTCAGTTACCCCTTTAAAAATACAGACTTTAGGATGCCACTAATAAGGCACAATCTATATAGACAGTTTCTTTACCATCAAGAAATGCACTCTTCAACCACCATCTACAGCTCATTACGTAAGTCACAGCTAATTGGTTACATTCTTCAAGACCTCAACTTTGCTCTAGCGAATACTCCCTACTAGATCCAGGATACCTCGCGATCAAGCAACACACCTATCTACGTCTATATTACTCTAGAGGACAAAAAAAGCCAAAACAAAGAACCAACATTCCTACTAGAAGGCTATAACAAGCCAGCAAGGGAAACAGACAGAGTTACATTCATTCTATGCTTCTGTAGATACATCAGATACTTTTTCTTAGAGTGCAATTAACTTTTTATATACATTATCAAATTTAATATTTTTGTAAGAGATAAAAGCTGATCCTTTATATCTAGCATTCTATATTGTAGAACTTGACGCGCTATGTTATATTAGGGTAGTCTCTGTTTAGCTTCTGTTAACCAAGGACTACTCATGGAAAATAGAGAAACTATCGCCTTAAGGGTGTATGGCTTGTAGTGTGTGTCTGTAGTGCCTCATCCAAAGATCTTTGCATGAAGAGGGACAAACGATGATCGAACATTCTGCATCAGTCACTATCAAAGCTCCTGTACACCAGACCTATGAATTATTTACTCATTTTGAAGACTTCCCCAAGTTTATGAGTTTTATCAGGGAAGTTACCTATTATGATGACCAGCGTAGTCACTGGGTCGTGCAGGTAATCAATCGATATGAATGGGATGCAGTCAATGAGGATTGGATTCCCGATCAACAGATAGGTTGGCATTCGACCAGCGGTTTACATAATAAAGGCAAAGTCAAATTCCGCTCTTTGGGGCCCGAAAGTACTATCATTGATGTCTATATTCAGTATATTCCTCCCAACGGGCTGCTGGGTCAACTTGGGGAAACTATGGGTGTCAGTAGCTATTTTGAAGCGATACTCCAAAAGGACTTAGAAAATTTTGCGCGTATGGTCGAATTGGCCCCAGCAGGTGCTCTTGATCCAATGTCATCTCACTACTTGTTTCATAGTGAAAGCGCAGTCGCAAAGAAACTTGTGACTAGCAAGCAACTGGCCCAGTGGCAGAAAGATCCGATGATGAGTCTACAAGCGCTGACTGAACGCCAGATCAGGATAATGCGTGAGGAAGAACAGTTTCAGCACCAACAAGCAGAGCGTGAAATAGCTATGAAGCTCAGACAAGAACAAGAGCAACAGTGGATACGAGAGCAACAATCTCTCCTACAACATGAAGCTGAGCGCAGACAGCAGGAGCAACTGACACATCAGGCGGTCATGCAACCCACAACAGAGGCTCAACTTGACCCTTGGTATACCTATGCAGCATGGGCTCGGAGCCTGGGAGACAAAGACGGTTTACGCGCTCGTATTCCCAACTTTACGCAGGACCCGATGACTTCCCGACGTCCTCCTAAGCCGAAAATTTCAGCACCTTCTTCGCCATCAATTTAATCGCTCTATCAGGAGAATAAAGAGCATGAGGTGTTTTGTATCCTTTTCTGGCAAAAATAGAGAAACATATTTTGATATTTCTCTCTATGATTGTATTAAGGATGAGAAGATTCCCCCGTTTAAGGGTAGACTTTCACCAATCTCTATGGTATACTGGTATCCAATAGCAAGAGATATTCATAACAAAGAAGTTAAGCCTGTCTCCCATTATATGTGTCAAGCAGCTCATGGTTGTGCAGGCGTTGCTCGGCTTTGTATCTGAGTGAGGTGGAATGCCTATGTGGTCAGTTTCAATAACAGTGCGACGGACGCCGCTTCCATCGGTATCTGCAACTGTTGCTGAGACTGAAACTAACATCGGTAGCGATAGCAATACTTAATCACGCACTAGAGATGTCAGCGTCTCTGGTGCGTTTTTCTTTCACATTTTATACGCACCGGATTTTGGGCTCATCGATTTATTCTTCATTCTTTGAGCCACCACTCTCAGATGACAACGTAAAATTGAATGAGAGTATATTTCTATATAACAGAAAGGAGCAATCAGCACTTCTTCAAAGGATATGGGAAGGTCTGCATAATTCAGATATCAGGACACGGTACAATACAGTAAGTTGGCTGACCGTGCAACCGTTAATTTTTCTCAAGTTCCATCCGGAATCTGGAACTGTTAGACCAAATGGAACTTGCTGACACTAACGGGATACTGAAAACGCGACAACAGCAAGAAGGCGATTGGATTGATCCCATCCAAATACCTTGCCCAACTCGGGCTATATGCTCAATGGCGAGTATAGTCTACTGCAGGGCAATACTCTCAGAAGCAGTAGAAATAACACCTACTCAAGTTGTTGAAGTGCATATAGCAAGACGTTTTATAACGTTTTGAAAGATAGGATGGAAAAGTCCTTTTCGAGCTTTTAAAACGCCGCAACGACGGCATATAGTTCCCAGTAAAAGTATGTACAAAAACGGTAAGTGGGATACGAAGAGGCTTCCTAGTTACAAGGAGAAAAAGATCATGAATTCAAGTATGATCAGCAAAATTGCAAAAGCTAAACGTTATGCGGAAGAGCCAGAACGCATCCAGTTCACCCGCTTTGAAGCTAGGTTCCAAGGCGAAAATGACGTTCATTGCACCACATATGATAATGGAACCTGGCAATGCACCTGCCGCTTCTTTCACGATTGGGGTGATTGCAGCCATACGATGGCTATGCAGCGCATACTAGGGGTAACCATTCCCGCTGCACATCGTCAAGGCGTTCCTGCAGGATTAGGCACAACTCCCCTCGTCCACTAACCAACAATACTACTTACTTGCTATCTTGATAGAAAAAGAGATTCACCTCGCACCAATTTCTAAGGCAAAAGAGGAAAGGCTCTGATGACTGTTGTCTCAGAGCCTTTCCTCTTTTGGAGCGTCAGCTAAGCTCTTCCAATTATACTATACAGCACGATAATAGCAGCAAACATGATACATGCGAGAATTGCAATTGTGATAAGATCTCTGCGCACATACGCAAAATGCTCTGCAGTAATCAGTGAGGCCGCGCTACGTTGTTGATCTTTATGCGTTGTACGGCGACGAGCGGCCATGCGTGCAGCAGCACTGCCTCTGGGCAAAACGACTTCACTGTTTTCCTGCTTCTCTGGCTCTAGAGGAGCAGACTGCTTTTTCGATGTGACGGGTTTCTCTGGAGTAAAAACTATTGTCGATACAGGTGCGGCAGCAGCCACATCGGCAGTATGTGGTTCTTCGGTGACGTCTGTCTCAGAACGCACCAACTCAAAATTTTTCTGTACTTTGGGCTTGTTGCGCTGCGCCCCACTGCGTACGCTCGCAGACTTCTTTGGCATAGTTGCTCACTCCCTGCTCGATAGCCCAGATTAGCTTGTCGAGCTACTTATTGCTTGCATAATAAGACGTTATTATGGCTGATGAACTTTAAATGTTAAAGAGGGTATAGACAATGCCTGTCTATTTACCTAGACAGGTCATAGGCCTTTGCCTTTGATGAAAACTCCGCCTTGATCATATCACAAACGTCCATTTTCTGTCAATATTTGCACACAGATCAAGGAAACGTTTTTTGATATATGATAGGCTTCAAAGGCTCAGGTAATCTTACCTGCTATTATAAACATAGACGTATTGCAGCATAAATTCAGGCCATGAGAGTGCAACTTTACGACTTTGGATGCCTTGACAATTTCTACATAATATGTTACATTACTAATGGTTCCACTGAGGAGCCGTTCCAGGGAAACAAAGAGACCCTGGCACTTGGCTAGAGGCCTTGCATAGGTATCCTGAAAGGAGGTCCTATGAGACCAATGAAGAAACCAATACGCCTGATAGGGATGGTGTTTCAAATTGACTAGGAGCGCCCGTAAAGGCGGGCATACCATTTCCCTGAGCGTCTAGCCACTTTCTATATCTTAATCTGCACCTCTGTTATGAGGCTTGCACAGTCCTGACGACTGTATACGTCAAGGAGTGGCAAGGGGTAAGCAGGGAGCTTCCGTTTACGTGTACGTGTACCAATTTTCTCTTCTAGAGATGACAGGTTAGTCAGCGTAATAAGGGGAGTTGTGAAGGAATAGAAAAAAAGAAAATTCTAAGAGGGCAGGATATTATAGGTATCCTGCCCTTACGATTGTTTATGAGGTACTCTACTCCATTGGCTATTGGCCCAATGAAAGCACAGCCATAAAGGCCTCTTGTGGAATTTCTACATTGCCAACCATTTTCATACGCCTCTTGCCTTCCTTTTGCTTCTCCAATAGTTTGCGTTTACGCGAGACATCACCACCATAACACTTGGCAAGTACATCCTTACGTAGGGCTTTTACTGTCTCACGAGCTATCACACGGGAACCAATCGCTGCTTGGACAGGTACGTCGAAGAGCTGGCGAGGTATTAGTCCACGCAGTTTCTCAACCAGCACACGGCCTTGCTGATAAGCACTTTCACGATGAAGAATCAATGAGAGCGCGTCGACGGGAACACCATTAACCAGGATATCAAGCTTGACTAGATCCGCTTCTTGATAGCCAGCAAAACTATAATCAAGCGAGGCATAGCCCTGTGTACGCGATTTGAGTTGGTCATAAAA